>DQVL01000071.1 GCA_015661745.1 Thermoprotei archaeon
AGGCAGTTATTGAGACTCCACTAGAAATATTTAATAAGGCTAGGCATTAACCTCTTGATATATATCCTTCTTCTCCAGCCTAAATATATGAACCAAGAAGGCTAATCCAGCTATCGAGACACCATAAAAGAGTGTTGTAAGCCTAAGTGGAAGCTCAATATCTATATCAAGTATATAGCCTCCAACAGCCCTACCCAATCCAGCGGGTATATTCCATGCCAAACTAAACAATGCACTGCCAACACCCCGTCTATCATGGGGGATAAGCCGCATGATAAAAGCTGTATATAATGGGTTAGCCACATTCATCAATATAGTCCTAACTATAAATAGAAAAGCGGATATAAAGAAGATATCTGTTAAAGTCATCCCAATCAATAGTGGAAGACTGGATAGAGCCAATAAAATATATAGTTTAATTGCCCCACCCAATCTATCAGCTAATCCAGGTAACTTATACATTATAAAAGCCATTATAAGATTCTCAATCCCAAATATACTACCTAATTCACCACTACTTACATTAAACTTCAATGTAAAATAATAATCTATATTATGTATTGATAGGGCCGCTCCAAAACCGATCAATATATTTAATAATACAATCCAATAGACAATACCTAAACCCTTAAACCCTTGAATAACGTCTCGAAGCCTCCTACCTTCTCCCAATCCAACCTCACTAACCAATAGAGCAAGGGGTGATATAGCAAATCGGAGTAGCCCTATACCTATAATGGTATATATATACATCTGTTCAATCGGAATCGAGATAGCCCCACTTAATAAAACGGGTATCCACCCTAGAAACCCACCTGATGCTATACCCAACGTATTTGCAGAACCTATATAACTATACATATAATGGAGTTTATCATCGGGGACGCTCCTAGCTACAAGAGTTGAAGAAGCGGTATATGCCAAGCTACTCGTCGAACCTAATAATAAATAACCGAGCATGATTAAGAGTTTATCAGTAGATGATATCAAGAAGAATGAAGCACCACTTAGCAATAACCCTATAAAAAATATTTTTTTAGCACCTAAATAGTCACTTAATACTCCAGATGCAAATGTAAATAATACACTTGATAATACTGTTAAAGAGCCTAATATACCATATTCAGTAGCTGTATAACCAAGTCCCTTTAGATAAGGGGCAATAACTGCAGACATTAACCCCCATGTAATACCTGTAAAGAATGATATTATGATTAGTGGGGCTGGATATCCACGTATATAATATTTACTCATCTCGAAACCAATTTAGATGTGTATATCTAAACAACACTTAATTCTAGGATCTATACAATATTTACTATAGAGTAGGGGAATACAGAGACTTTTATATGTTAAAGCCAATCGCACCATCCAATTTAAGACCTGGATATATAGTTATAAATCCATTATCAACCTCTCTAAAGCCAAATTTAAATCCTCTCTTCTCGAGCCACTCCCTATTAGTAGATGAAATATATAGGTCATAACCCTCTTCCTCAACCTTATACAACCGATAATAATCGATAAGTTGAGACCCCTTATCCCTCCTATATAATGGCCCCACTATCAAGAAATTTGTTTTCTCAGATAGCCATAGTAGACCAAAGTTGAATGCAGAATATAGATACTTAGGTTGCCTCAGAATCTCAAGAATATTCTGGAGCTTAGCGCTCGAGAATACCTTCATATCAGCTATTAGACGGCCGACATAATAGGTATCATTATATATTTTATATCTAGGACTATTTACATCTTCACCTATGAGTCTAGCGAGAGCCTCCTTATATAGAGTTCCATTATGTATTAAATAGATCTGTGACCCGCTGGGACTCTCAATGTAGATGGGGTGAACCGAAAATATGTTTTTAGCCATGTTAGGGCTACCCGCCCTTACATGAAGCATAAATACTATATCTCCATCCACACTTTCAAGCCAGCCATCCAATATATCCAGATCATCTTCATAGAATGGAGTCATTGACCTATAATGTGAAACACTACTTTTTTCAATATTATAACCTAGAAATCCCCATCCATCACTATGGCTCTTCTCCCCTGAATACCTCTCAAAAATCCAGTCATATCTAGATACCTCCCTAAATGAATCTATAACTGGTTTATAGATCTCTCCAAATTTCTCTTTAGAACCTATATATATCGCTATCCTACACATTATAGACAATAAAATTCTTTTACATCAATTTAACTATATATAGAGGTTTACCCCGTAAAAAAGTTTTTAACTATAAGTAAATATATACCTACAATAGCTACTATAGCCACTGACATTATTAGGAGATATATCGCCAATATTTCCTGGAAACTAGCTACGAATGATCTATTAATAAAATATATCGCATCTATACCTGAATCACCCGTTATAACGAAGTATGGAAACCTACTGTAGTTATATGTAAACTCTATTGTTATCAATGTCGATATGGGGAGTACTATATAGGCGATTGGAAATGATAAATCATTAAATTTATGGTCTCTATAGAGAATTATTGTAAAGATAAATATTGAAATCCATGACAGGATGTAGGTATAGAAGGTGATATGCCCGGATAATATAAAGATGTTATACAGGTAAGATGCATATCTTGAATATTCTATCGTCAACCATATATTTGATGTTGTATATAGTATTACAAAGATAAATATATATTTGATTAAGTGCCTCTGGATATTACTATGACCCCTATACACATACAAGAGGGTGATTGAAAAGCCCACTATCAATATCAATATAATGGATAAGATATATCTAGGTGGAAATAGGGGGTTCGCCAAGACACCATATATATCACCTTTAAGAGGATTTAGAGATTCAAGTCCAACGGGATAATCTATAAAGGCAAATATATATCTGAATCCATAGGGGATCATAAAGCCCCCCACTATCATTAATATGCCAAATAAGATGTTTAGTGACCCACCCCTCTCAAGGGTATACCAGTAACCACCTATAGATGGTAATCTAAAAGCTATACCTAACAAAGCTATTAATAGAGGTATATAGAGAATGTTACCAGCTATATTCATCAAGGGGGTCCATATACCGGCTAATATAACCGTTAAGATAGTTCCCAAAGTACCGGATACAAACTCACCCGCAAGGGCTATCATAGCTAATTTTTTAGCGAGGGCAAGATCCCCATAATAATATCTAAATAGGAAACTAGTTATACTCGTCCCTAGATTTATATTGACAAATATTAAATGTATAAGGAATGGGATGGCTGTCAACCAAACTAAAATTTCTATATCCATTTTGACTCCCTCCAAACCACGAGATAGATCGTTAAAATCATTAGAGATAGAGAGAGTATCAAGCCACCCAATACAATGAATATCGTGAATAAATTCAATTCCACAAGGGAAATCAGCTCTTCAGGATAGAATATACCATATATAGTCCATGGCTTCCTACCCAATTCTCTAACAGCCCAGCCTAAAATAGGTACTATAGTAACGAGAGTAGAGAATATAATTACAAGGCTATACATAATCATTCTTCTTTTAATCCAGAAGCTAGGATATACCCATGTATACATAAATATTAGACCAATTATACCGGCTATTACAGCCATAGATATCTTAAGATTATATAGCGTATTAACAATGGGTAGATATTCAAGGGCCTTATATAGATCATTTAAAACCATATCTGTATAGTTTATGGATGTGTTTATAGGTGGTCTATATCCCCTGGATATATTTATAAAATAGTCAAATCCATAAAAGACATGGTTTGGATCACCATAGGTGGTTAATCCGACGATTGGATCAGGTCCAGATTCAACTAATCCAGCCATCATGGCAAACTTAGTCGGTTGATACTTAATTACCTGTACACCCATATCATGCCCGACAACCCCTTGTAAAACCATTAATACAGCTAGAAACAATAGCAGATCCTGTAAAGGCTGGAGAAGTTTATCCTCCCCCCTAATAAATCTAATGGCTAGTAGCATAGCATACCATGACCCACCCGCTATTATAGTAGCTAGGAGTTGATGTGCCACACTAACCCATGCATATATACTCTCAAAGGCGGCCCATGGATACTCAATTAGAGGACCATACATATCAATAAATCTGTTAAATACATCACCCGAAAGAACCTGAGTTAATGGTCTACCATCAAGAACCAAAATCTCTTTTATCTTAAGCATCAACTCATCATTTAGATAATCTGGACCATATATAGGGGCCCAGGGATAAAACATTTTCACAAAATCGCCTGTCCCCCAAGGGACATTCATCCATGAATTTACAAGCATGATCAATGCCCCAGATAGATTACTGCCAAACGCGATGGCTGATATAACTGATATATGGAATAATCTATTTTCGAAGCGATTCCAGCCATAAACCAAAAAAGCGATTAAACCAGCTTCAATCATAAATGCCAAGAGTTCAATATAGAATGGGAATAGGCCATAGCTACCAAGTATTAGTAGGAACCCGCTCCAAACCTGTATAAGCCCAAATTCAACAACTGTTCCAGATACAGCTCCAAATGCAAAGGATATGATAGAGATCTTCATAATCCGATATGCCAGATTATGATATTTATCATCTCCCTTAATCACAGATAAAACTTCATATAATAGAGCGATTGTTGAGCCGGCAATTACTAGAGCTATGCTTATTGCATGTAGATAGATCCCAATGGCTGATAATCCTAGGGACTCACCAACTATATTATCCATATCATCCCCCCTCGTATTATATTGGTCATCCCATTTTATCTATATATACTAAGGGGCTGAGCATATAAATTGATGGATTAATATATATAAAAATTATATAGTGGGACAATATTTTCAA
>DQVL01000031.1 GCA_015661745.1 Thermoprotei archaeon
AATTTCAGGAATACGCTGGTTTTATCGGTTCTGTCGGAATATATCTCCTACTCCCAAACTATGATAGGAATAGATTGTTAAATGGCACTTTAGATGCTCTACTCGACATTGTCTATAGGTATAACCAATCGGGATATATACGTATAATTGAAGAATTTTCTGAGGAAGATTTGGTTCAATCTATATTATACAGTATATCTCTAAGGGAGGATATTATTAGTTCCATGACATTATTTTATAATCAACAATATAATAATCCAACCAGTATGTTCACATTCTTCACATATGGTGGGCTAATAATATTTCTATTATACTTACTGAAGGTGTCGATCGATATCATTAGGGATCAAATCGAGTCTGTAGCCGTTCTCTATGCATTGGGTAGCCCAGATAAACATATTATATTCATCACATTATTGGGGCTTACATATTATATAGTGCCCTCGATAATTCTAGGGGGTGTAGGTGTCAACTATATAGCGAGAGAACTCTGGGGATATACAGGGCTCTCACCATTAATTATTCTCCAGTGGCTATCCCCCCTGATAATTTCATCTATAGTTTTCTCATATCTATCGATATCAGTCTCACTCTTATTTTATATTAGGAGGGTTGGATTAGGTAGAGTTTTAGCGGAGGAGTTTTAGGGGTTGGAGATGCTGACCGTAAAGAATGTGCGAAAGACTTATGTACTGAGGAATATGACTGTCCAGGCATTGAGAGACGCCAGTTTAGTAGCGGAACCCGGTGAAATAACAGTGGTATATGGCCCAAGCGGGAGTGGTAAAAGCGTTTTATTCAACTTGATAGCTGGTTTTGAAAGGCCGGACATGGGTGAGATTATATATAATGGCCTGAGAATAGATAGACTTACTTGGAGAGAATTGATTAGCTTTAGGAGGGGCTCGCTTGGATATTGCATGCAAAAGAATATAATATTCCCCCGTATGAAAGTGGTGGATAACATAGCTCTTCCACTATTAATTAGAGGGGTTAATAGGGTTGAGGCTCGTAGAAGAGCTGAGGATTTAGCGAGGAAATTAAATATTGAATATACGTTATATAGGGAGGGTTATACCTTGAGTGGTGGAGAGCAACGAAGGGTTGTATTGGCCCGTTCACTCGTCACAGACCCACATTTATTACTTATAGATGAACCAACTAGTGGGGTGGATGAAGAAAATAAAGTATATATTTGGAAAACGATTAAGGAGAGAGTTGGAGGTAATACAGTTACACTCATTGCTACTCATGATGAATTTATCAAAGAAAGAGCCGATAAATTATTTAAAATCGAAAGGGGAATTACGATGAATATATAGATAAGAATGATATTAAATGTGAAATTGGGATAAACACTAAAAATCAATAAAACGAATTTTTTAATCATATATGGATAATATATAGATCCAGAGGTGATACCAAACTATTCCCCATATGTCGTTACCGGTTGGTCTAAATCTTCATATGTAGTTATCAACTCAAAATCGTATATAGTGGATGTTGATGTGGGGAACCTAGGTTACTTCATTTATATATGTATCCATGAGGATTCCCGGGATAATGAACATTTTACCTTCTTGTTGTTTGCAAGACCTCCTCCAAATGGGTGGGGATAGATGGGGGCTTTAAAACCCCAAATCCCAAGATGAAGTATCGGTGGGAAGGAAGCATAGAACGGAAGAAGCCCCATCCATCAATACAAGGTAGTTCACTTTGTATATCTAGGTATTTATAGAAGTCAATAAACGATAAATTTCTATCTCTTGAGAGAGATATATACCTGTTACGATATAGATTAAAATATATCTTCTTGGGTTTATAGGCTGTCCATAAATCTGGCATCGAATTATTACTCTTATAACCCCTTTATAGATAATTATATCCCCACCAATTTGGGGACGCATATTACCTAGATATAAATCCTAGTTATGGTTAAAATCCAATATCTAGTATATGTAAGAAATATCTTGAGTGGACGGCATATAAACAATATTCCATATATAAATAGGATTAATGGTTAGGCTGTTATAACTATGTAGGCTGTGTATAGTAAAAGTATTATTAGGGGTATAAAGCCATATATAAATCTCTTTGATAGTAGTGTGATGGCCGATGGTAGAGTAAATACCATTAGGAGTGGAGCCAAACCTATACTATCTAAATTTATAGCCACCAGCATTAATGGAAATGCAATGGCTATAGCTAATATTATAAAGCCGAATACCTTTCTAATGATTGATTCATGTTTCATAACAAGTAATGAACCGGGATATAGAAATATTAGTCCAGCACCCAGATTTAGGAGTAGTAGTATCCCTATTACTATACTTACTATAGCTGCAAGGATGTCGGCTAATCCACCTCCACCTCCACCCGGTGGGGATGAAAAAGCTATGAGTAGATAGACATTAGAATATAGTATTCCTAGAAGTCCCAATATAATAAAAATATATCCGATAACATATCTAAACTCCATATATGTAATAAATTTGTAACAATTAAATTTATAAGGTGCACCCTAATACGAAAAATCCTATGTTATACTGATTATTTAGGGTCTCCATAATAATCCATTATTTTGTATATTGTATATGATATAAGAGATTCTATTGTATAGGATAATAGGATTAAAGGATGGTTAGGCTGTTATAAATATGTAGGCTGTGGATAGTAAAAGTATTATTAGGGATATAAAGCCATATATAAATCTCTTTGATAGTAGTGTGATGGCCGATGGTAGAGTAAATATCATTAT
>DQVL01000085.1 GCA_015661745.1 Thermoprotei archaeon
GGGTGATGCTTTAGATGCATTATCAGATGATGTCGCTGGATTGGGTGATGCTTTAGATGCATTATCAGATGATGTCGCTGGATCGGGTGATGCACTAGATCAACTTTCTCAGGATGTATCAACAGGATTCGATGGGTTAAGTGACAAATTAGATGATCTTTCAAAGAGTGTCGGTGATGTAGAGAGTAACTTAGCCGATAAAATAGATAGTGTAGCCGGCGATCTATCTGGTATGGCTACAGCTACATTGGTGCTTCTCGTAGTGGCTATCGCAATCTCAGCAGTTACAGCCTTTAAAGTATTTAAGAGCTGAACCCCACCCACCTTTTTTTATTAAATCTCAAAATGGTAACATACAATCTTTAAATCCTTTAATATGTAATGAAATATTATATGAGTCCAAGGACAGCGTATACGATTGTTGCATTGATAGGGTTTCTATTAGGCGTCTTCCTCTACCTATTAGCCACGATCTTCATACCATATCTTATAGATACCCTTCCATTACTGGCTGAGATCTTCAGTAGGTATAGACATATATTGGGTGCTCTAGTCTCTGGATTTATAGGTAGTATAGTCGCTGTCTTGATAGCGTATCTATGGGCGTCAAAATCTGAGTTTTGATATGGTTATAATATAATCTAGTTATTTGGTGCAACATATAGATACCTAATCTCTATCTTCCCCTCTACTCTATTAATTGTTATTAGAGATATCCTTCTCCTATATCCAGAACTCCTCAACTCCTTATCAATAGCTACAATATATGGATGTGGATATAGAGGCTTTCCATTGATGAGTTGTTGATATGTCTTTATTGATTCTGAATCGTATTTGATTGTTAGGGTTATATACATTTTATCCCTCCCTATAGTTGGGTCGATCTCTAGAGAGGTATTACTAGATAGGGATTCAAATAGGGTTTCAAGGAGTTTAAGCTTCTCTGTTAGACTCATATCCCTATACTTTGGAAATATCGATTCTAAAACATTTATGGTTGCATCGGTCAGGATCTCCCTTGGATCCTGTTTAACTCCATCCACCATCTGGATTTCATAGGTTATCTTTTCTAGGAGCATATTAGATACTTTAACTATTGATCCATTATTTAGGGGAGCGGTTTTAACTATCTCACCGATTGCATCATATAAATCTAAATATCTATTTAGGGGAGCCCCCATATTTCTAAGTAGTATTATTAACCCCTCAACCCCTCTACATATCCTCTTATTTGTGAAGTAGATGGATCTATAGTCAGGCTCTAAGATGGCTCCAGATTCTCCATCACATAATATGTATGAGTTGTTCAAGGGATTCTCAGTAAGGATATAGACGTCTGCATATGGACTCAGCTTAGCATGTGTAAATATGTCATAGTCGAGTAGCCATGTAACTATATTTATATCTATACCCTTCTTCCTCAACTTCTTCAATATATCCTTATACTCTCCATATGTAAACTTGGTTAGGTGATATGGGGAGAGGACCATATCCAGCCTATCATTCACATTCTTCATCATACTTGTGATAAGCTGTTCACTATCCTTCTCTCCAACCTCCCATACACTAACCTCCTGCTTATCAAATCTACTCCTAGCCTTTAAATGAAATTCCTCAAGAGTCCTTATAATTGCCTCCTGCTCATTCACCCGCCTCTTCATCTCATTTATTGTTGGGCTGAATATTTTTTCAGGGGGTTCTGCAATCCATCTAGCGGGTTTCCCCTTAATCTCCTTTATATACCCCCTAGCCTTCAACTTCTTAAGAGCTTTATATGTCTTCTCTCTAGCGACCCCCGATTTCTTGGCTATCTCGGATGCCTTAGACTCTCCAAGCGTCACTAAGACATAATATACTTTAGCCTCATTCCTCGACAACCCGAGATCCTCGAGACCAGCTATAATCCGTTCCCTCTCCTCTATATCCACGGTCCCACCATAAAACTATTTATAAAGATTATGTATCAAGTATATCTATTGACTCTGGATACTCATGAAATAGTCACAGCTTCTTAATAAATCAATTCCATCTCCAGATTAGTAGGATTATTTCTATGGAGGTGTTTATTGAATGGATTTTAGGGATGTATGGACTGGTAAGCGCAGTGGGTTTACAGAGAGTTTTAAGAAGGGTTTGAAGCCGCAGAGGAATTTAAGACCTAAACTTGATAATGCTATTAAGATATTGAATAAGCAGATGGCTAAACTCGATGTATCTATAAGGAGCCTTAAGGAGAAGGATAGAATATATTTTGCTAAGGTTGTCCAGTCTATTAAGGAGCATGACCGTACCATGGCTACACTATATGCTAATGAACTTGTCGAGATTCGAAAGGCTCTTAAAGTATTGAAGAGTGCTAAATATGCTATACACAGTGTAGTTGTTAGGCTCAAGACTGTACAAAGTGTTAGTGATGCAGCAGCTGAAATCCTACCTGCGATGCAGGTCCTTAAGAACGTACGGAGTATGGTATCATATATCCTACCAATGGTCGATGATGGATTGAATGAAGTATCTAATGTACTGCAGGATATTATGTGGGAGGCTACCCAGTCTGGCGAGGGCGTAGTAGATGTTACAGCAGCTAATGATGAGGCTTTGAAGATCATCCATGAGGCTGAGAGACTCGCTAAGGAGGAGATGAGTAAGGAGCTACCAGGCATTCCAGAGAGTATTGGTGAGGCTAAGGAGGGTTATGAGGAGGGAGGCTTAAGTGAATTCAAATTCTAATTCTAAACCCCACCACTCTTTTTATAATTTGATTGGTAGACCTATAATTGAAAATTATGGTAGATATAAAGCTAGGATAATATCATATAAAGTAGATCCAAAAGGGGATATAGATAAGATATTCATCTCAAATAATGGGGTCATAATATTTAAGGATTCCTCGTCTATCCACTTTGACGGTGGAGTTATTAAGGTTGTACCTCCAGTAATTAATAAGGCTTATAAAACTCTTGATGATCTACAATATATCTTTCTACAGGTTAAGACCCTAAACAATATATTATCTGTGGATCCACGTTTGGATTATATCGAGAAATACTATAAAATATTTAGGGAGAGATATGAGAAACATCTCTCAAATATATCCCGCCTCCTTAAAGAGTTGGATGGTAGGAGGCGTTATCTAAATAAAATTATATCTGAATATAAAGAGGGGCTATTCAATCTCGAGCTTGGAATACAATCTGGAGATATTGATAATGATATATATAAACTATGTTATAATGAGTTGTCAGATGAAATCCTAAGACTATCAGCTGAATTGGAGGATGTAGAGAATCTAATATCTGACTTATCCTCCGTCTCTACAAGTATTGGAGAGTTGTTAGATAGGATTTGGGGTTCACTATCGATTAAGGAGGTGGTTAAATATGAGGAGGAGAAGATTTAGTTTAGAAGAGTTTATAAGGAATTATAATCAGGTCTTTAGAGAGTTATATAGATATAGAGGCAGGTTATCAGTAAGGCTTGCAAAGCTTAATACACGTCTTAGTAAACTCCAGAGTTATATGGAGCTATATAAGGAGAGGGGGGACCTAGAAACCTCTTATCTATATGCTAGGGAGTATAAAGTCGTATATATTGTTAGGGAGATGGTATGGAGTATGATACTCAAAATAGATAGTATACTCAGTAGGATCGATACAGTTAAGACATTCATATCTGGCTTCGAGGGTATGGATCAGACTGTTGAGGTGTTATATGACGTAGCTAAATATAGTGGGCTACAAATAAATATTCTGGAGAAACTCTCTAGAGAATTGGGGAATGAATATATAAATATATTGAATGAGGAGATAATATCAGAGAGACTCATGAACCCCATCATCCTACCCCATCCAGATGCTAAGAGCCTCCTAATAGATATAGAGCGTTCAGTCGTTAAGGAGATATCAAAGAAATTCCCTGAAGTCCCGAGAGAATTCGATGTAGATATTGGGGAGGATGTATCTAAAGTTGTTAATAAACTATATGAGGCTATCGCTACAGACGGCGGCTCTATACAAACGGCGTTGGTGAGGCCTAGGAGAAGCTATATCGGAGGGCTAAAGATAAAGATAGACATAGATAATATAAAGAAGAAGGGTATTAAGAAGCTAGATAAACAGGAGAGGATACTATTAAACTATCTATTGAGGATCTCCCATGATTCAAGCTGTAAAATAAATATATATGACCTAGCTAGGCTATTCAGGACTACACCACTAAAGATCCTGGATTCACTATATGAGTTGAGTGGAGAGGGATATATCAGCTTTGAATAACCCGTGGTCTTGATGAGGTCATATAAGGATCCTGAGGAGTTGAGGCGGCTTAGGGAACGTGCAGCTGAATATGCTAATATGGCTGTATCCGCGGATAGGAGGGGGGTAATCTCCCTTGCAATAACATACTATAATAAATCTATCGACATCCTTACAGACCTGATAAACTCTGAAGAGTCTCCTGAATTTAAAAGGATGTATAGACGGGCACTTAGGCAATATAGGGATAGGGTAAACTATCTCAGAGGAGTAGCATCCGGTAGCATTAGAAGCATATCAAATATAAGAATCAGAGATGGAGGGGAGAAGGTAGGGAAAGATATAGAAAAAATCAAGAAAGAAGATATATTGGTTCCCTTTAAATCAAGTATAACATGGAATGACATTGTGGGGCTGGATAATGCAAAGAGGGTTATTAAAAGATCAATTGTATATCCAATCCGGAGACCAGATCTATTCCCCCTAGGCTTCCCAAGGGCAATACTTCTATATGGTCCACCGGGATGTGGTAAAACTAGTTTAGCGGCAGCCTTATCAAATGAGATTGATGCAGAGTTCTACCCAATAGATGCTACTATGATCATGTCTAAATGGCTTGGTGAGAGTGAGAA
>DQVL01000144.1 GCA_015661745.1 Thermoprotei archaeon
AAAATAGCAGCGTCAGCCTCACTAGCTCCTGTTATCATATTTTTAATAAAGTCTCTATGCCCTGGAGCATCGATTAAAGTAAATTCATACTTTTTACTTTCAAATTTATAGAAGGATAGATCTATTGTTAATCCCCTCTCTCTTTCCTCTTTCAATTTATCCATGACCCATGCAAATTTAAATGTCTCCTTACCAAGTTTCTTGGCTTCATCCTCATACTGCTGAATAATTCTTTTATCAATAAATCCAGCCTCATATAACAACCTCCCCATCAAAGTACTCTTTCCATGGTCTACATGACCTATCGTGATTATATTGAGATGTTCCTTCTCCCTCGGCATATTCCTCACCAATCAACTCAAGTTAATTATCTATAGATGATATATATAAACCATTTAAAGAACTATATATAAATCATTGATGCCCAGATCATCAATCCTATTGTTCTATCTAGATGCAAGAGCTATCCTCTCAATCTCAATGCGTTTAGAAATTGCATAGCTAGCCAAGTCGTTCTTAGCTGCGAGGATGATCTCACGGGCCAGTGCCTCCTCAATAGTAACTCTGTTGTTCTTAGCTGTGTTTCTAGCCCCTAAAACTATGTTTTTTAGAGCTATATCAATTCTTCGTAATGGCGATACGTCTACAGAAACTGTATATGCTGCACCCCCATATGCAATCGTCGTTACATCTTCACAGGGACCAGCATTCTCAACAGCATATACAAGAAGTTGTATAGGATTATCGCCTGTCTCAAGTTCGATAAGCTTGAAAGCCGCCTCAACAATCTTGATAGCCTTAGCCTTTTTACCTCCCATTCTACCTGGTCTCATAAGTTTATTCACTAGGCGCTCTACAATGTTGACCTTAGCCTTCTCAAATTTCCTGTGTTCATGCCTCCCACCACTCCATGGGATAAGAATAGGCTTTAGAGAAATGTAGTCCTTTAGACTAGCATCCCTAACCTTAACATCTTTGAATGAATACCTACCAAATAGTTTGAGCCATACAACATTTTTAGAAGACATTATCTTCCACCTACCTCTTCGGTTTTTTAACTTTCCCTATAACAAGTAGATTTAGGGGTACGCCGTTAACAAGAAAAACTTTATATCTAACTCCTGGGAGGTCTCCCATAGCTCTACCTTGTGACCCGCCTATACCCTCAATCATAACCTCATCATGCTCATCCACCACGTTTAATGCACCATCTCCAGGCAAGAAAGCTGTGACCTGTTTACCATTCTTAATTAACTGGACTCTAACACATTTTCTAAGAGCTGAGTTTGGCTGCTTAGATTCTATTCCAACCTTTTCGATTACAATACCCCTAGCCATAGGCGCTCCTTCCAAAGGATCCGCCTTCTCATCTAATCTAAGCATTCTACGTCTATATTTTACATCACTCCACCTAAACCTTTTTCTTTTACTTATTAATTTTCTCGCTGCAAACATGCCTTTGGGACTCTTTCTACCCATTGACTTCCACCTAATACATCTTAATTCAAATCACTATCTAATATTTATCTTTTCAATTCCATAAAGGGCTTTAGAGAAAATCCTACCAGCCCTCGCCCGTACACCACCACGCCCAATAACAGCACCTTTCCTATTAGGCGGTACTTGAATAGTTACAACCTTTCGACCGGCTGATTCACTCATTAATATACGGGCATCGCTATTTAATCCAAAGAACCCACGTAAAAACCTGATTGGATCAGGATAATATGCCACTACATAGGCTGACTTATTTAGATTTTCAGATATTATCCTGGAGAGTTCCTTAAGTACCTTTTCATTAGTTAACCTACCGGATATATTTTTCCTAATCTCTCTACGCATTATAGGGTCTGACAATATAGTATATATATCCTCATCTGAAATTAGGAAATAGACTATATCATCAACGATTTTACATGTAATTGGGTTAACACCTGTTAAACCACTAAAAACACTCATCAAAGTCAATTCATCATTCGTTAAAGTAAACCTTGGCTCATTAGACATTTAAAACCTCCTCATCTAAAGGTGCACTTCCAAAGTCATATATAGCCACAACTGAAACAGAGTGAGGTCTTCTACATAGCGACCCGAGTTCAAGATTAGATTTTCTACTCTTTAATACTTTAATGGGCAGCTCCTTTCTACTTAAAATTTTGCTTATCTCCTCTTCTAGTCCAGGCGGAGTATTCTTTGATAAGAGAATTAGCTTGATTTTATTCGGTTCATATTTTAAAGCCCATAAAACGTTATTCCTCCCAAATACGATCTTACCAGTCCTCGAGATAACAGGTAATACATCCTCAATTTTTTTTACGACACTCATTTCTATCCACCGACACGGATATATACATCTACCGATCCTGTTCCAATGGGAACTCTTGATCCTACTATGATATTCTCTGTAGGACCCTTTAAATAATCTGTCTCACCTCTAACTGAGGCCTTCACAAGAACTGGAACTGTTGTTTCAAAAGCAGCTTTAGCCAATACACTTTCCTTGGTAGCTGATATGATGACTAGAGACGGTGCTATAAAGCAAATGGGTCGCTACGGTGTCGTAGCTACCAAGGAAAGTGTATTGG
>DQVL01000108.1 GCA_015661745.1 Thermoprotei archaeon
TATCGTTGATATTTGATCAGGTATATCACTGGCAACTTTATATAACATATCCATATTTGATATATGAACTATTAATGGATTATCATGGGGTCTACCCTTAACCCTAAATATCTTTTTGACCGCTTCAGTGATATATGCGTCGGCGCCTAACCCATATACAGTCTCAGTCGGGAATACAACTAATCCACCCTCAGACAATATCTTGGATGCTTCATAAACTACATCCCTATAATTTTTTTTATCCAGTTTAACAATTTTGGTCATCCCAATATTATAAATTAAGTCATATTGATTAATTCCCCTGTTCTATTTAAATATAGAAAGTTGGTTAATATCTATTCAAACATTTTGGAGGAGTAATACCCATTTATGTAAGGGTTAATCAACAGACTTAAATATACCTTTTTTTATAAAAGTTTATATACTGATTACCATAAAGGATAATTGATAATTTGGTATGGGGTGAATTGATATGAGGTTTGAGGAGGAGTGGGAGGAAGACTTCGAGGAAGACTTCGAGGAGGAATGGGAGGAACTAGAGGATCTAGAGGAGTTGGAGGACATCGAGGATATAGAAGACATTGAGGAGTTTGAGGAGGAGTTTGAAGAAGAAGAATAAATTAGGAATACCTAACCTCTAATTTTATTTTAGATCAGTCTTATAAACCCTTTTTTAACTATTACATAGAGGATAAGAGTTGAAACAGTAATTATAACCACTGATATTGCATTTATAATAGGCATTATTCTAGGTACTTTACCTAGGATACTAAATACCCATACAGGCCAAGTAAGTTCATCCCCTAATGTATAATAGCTTACAATAAAGTTATCGAAGCTCCATGCAAACGTTATTACAGCTGCTGATAACATTGCTGGGAGGATCTGGGGTAATATAATATATCTGAAGGTCTGGATAGGATCTGCACCTAGATCCATACTGGCATTCTCTATATCAGGATCCAATGTATATAGTCTAGGAGCTAATAAAGTTACTATTAGAGGTATACTATATACTATATGGGAGAGAGCCGCCGTCAATAGACTTTTTGGAAGACCTATATACCAGTAGAAAATATATGATGATATACCTATTATAATCCATGGAATGACGAATGGGATCATCATATATATTAGGAAGATATTCTTTATCCTCCCTCTACTCCTAACTATATAGAATGAAGGGGGAATAGCTATCGCCATTGAAGCGGCTGTTACAAAGGTAGCTATTAAAATACTATTGTATATAGAGTTTATCAGGTCACGCCTCCTAAATGCTGCTTCGAACCATTCAAAAGTAAAGCCTCTCCACTCTGGAATAAAATATGGTGTGTCATTGACACTATATATATAGATAACGGCTATAGGAAGGTATATAAAGAAGGCTATTGTAAATAGTGTATATCCCGCTAGGATTATCCTGAAGACTCTATTTTGTCTAATTTATATCACCTCGAATAGAGGGCTTCATATCCAAATATTTTAATCATAACAAGTGAGAGTGCAAGGGTAATGACTAGTAGGAAGAAGCTTAATGCGGCTCCAATAGCCAGTTGGAAGCCGCTTAGATATCTATCTATTAATACACCTAACATCAATCCACTCTGTCCACCAACTAGATATGGAATTGCAAACTCCCCCAGTGAAGGAATTGTAACCAGGAATACTATTGTGAGGATAGCCGGTTTAACAAGTGGGAGTGTGACCGTTCTAAAAATTTGGAGTCTTGAAGCACCTAGATCCATAGCAGCGTCGTACAACTCATCTTTAATACCAACTAGATTTACGTAGAAGGGCACTATAACATATGGGAGCCATTCATGTATCAATACGATTACCACCGCTATCCAGCTATAGAAGAATATTGTAAGGGGTTTCTCAACCAGACCAATTGATATAAGTAGTAGGTTGAGGAAGCCATTCTCCCCAAGTATAACCTTCCATGCATATACCCTAATCAAATAGTTTACCTCTACAGGGATTATTAGGAAATACAGGATTTTAGCACCTAAACCCCTGTTTACCCTAGCCAGGTAATAGGCTATTGGAAAGCCGATGACTATAAGCATGAATGTAGCTGCTAATACAATCCATATAGTATTTAATAATATCCTATAATAGATGGGATTGGTAAATATTGATATGTAATTCTCTATAGTAAAGACCCACTCCACAATAAATTTCCTTGGTGGAGTGAAGCTTATAGCCAATAATATTATTATTGGTATGTAGAAGAGTATTGAGATATATAATATTGTTGGGAGGCTAGAAACTATATTTTTGAGTCTTCTACTATCTAAACCATTATTCACTCTTTTATAGGCACCCCCTTATCAATCCTCCAATATAGATATACATTATCACCCGGATCATAATCGGCGTCTTTAGATAGGACAGTCACCTTAACAACTTCATTATTATCGAGTCTAATAGAGTATATTACATATGAGCCTTTAAAGACTTCATCAAGGATGGTTCCATGAAATATATTCAATTCAGATTCAAGGGGTTTCTCACTTGAGATACCGATATATTCAGGTCTTATACTGATATATATATCTTCCTCTGGATATAATCTTCTATCACTTTTGACTTTAATCTCTAGACCTTTCCATTCAGCAAGTATCTTGTTACTATATATATTTTTTACTCGGCATTTGAAGAGATTAGTCTCTCCAATGAACTCAGCCACGAATTTTGTGTTTGGCTGCTCATATACATCCCATTTATCACCTATCTGTATTAATAATCCATTATTCATTACACCTATCCTATCTGATAGTGTGAGGGCTTCCTCCTGGTCATGGGTTACGAATATCCATGTATTTCCTGCTTCACGATGAATCCGCCTCAACTCAATATGTAGTTCCTTCCTGAGTTTTAGGTCGAGAGCCCCTAATGGCTCATCTAGGAGGAGTATTTTAGGATTTAATATTAGGGATCTAGCTATTGCAACTCTCTGTTGTTGGCCGCCTGAGAGTTTTGTTACACGCCTATCCTTTAAATGTTTAATCTTGACTAGTTCAAGTATTTCATCAACCCTTCTATCGATAACGTCTTTGGATATACCCCTAATTTTCAGTCCATATGCTACATTATCATATACAGTCATATGGGGGAATAGAGCTAGATTCTGGAATATCATACTCGTATCTCTTTTATATGGTGGGAGGTTGGTGATTTCATCACCATCTATATATATCTTGCCTGAGGTCGGATATTCTAGACCGGCTATTATCCTGAGTAGTGTTGATTTGCCGGAGCCGCTTGGACCTAGTAGGACTAGGAGCTCCCCCCTATAGACATCAAGGTTTATACCTTTTAAAGCCTCAACCTCCCCAAATTTTTTCCATATGTCAACTGTTTTTAGGACTATCTCTTTAGGCATCAATTGAGTATATCAGAATAATATATATAAAAAAGAAGGTTAAAACTATATTGTTATGCAGATAATACTTCATCCCATACTTGGCTCCATAGCTCCTCCTGCCCCTCCTTAAATGGATATTCGAAATGTCCCTGTGCCAATGCCTCGGTAGGCTTATCAAGTAGTAATGCCTCGACGAGTTCAGGGTCATCCTGCTTCAACTCGTTAACCACTTCCTCATTAGATATTCCATACCAATACTCCTCAGCAAAGTATCTCTGTATAACGGGTCCAGCGTAGAAATCGACTAGCTTAACCGCATCTTCATAGTTCTCTGTACCTTTTACAATAGAGTTTCCACA
>DQVL01000039.1 GCA_015661745.1 Thermoprotei archaeon
GTCGCTACACTAAATCTGTTCAAGTCAGAATGTGAGGAGTGCCGTTCCCCTCGAACGCTCACTGATGAAGTCTGGCTAATAAAGCCAGACGGAACGGGAGAACCTCTCAAGGTGGCTGATTGTTACTGTTTATTCCTTAAACCACCTTGAGGGGAGAACGGCACTCCTTATATATTATATCATATAAACATCTTTGATATGGAGTTCAAAGTTGTATATGATAGGAGGAATCCATATCTAGATAGGGTTGAGGTGTTGCTGGAGGTTAGGCATGAGGGGAGACCTACACCGAGTAGGGGGGATATAGCTAGATATATTATGGATAGACTTGGCTATCCCCTCGATAAAGTATTGATAGCATCTATAGAGACATTTACTGGGATGAATAAATCGGAAGTACTTATATATTACTATCCAGATGGTATTGACTGGTCAACAATTGAGCCGGTGAAGAGGGGTAAGGTGATTAGAATTGGCGAAGAAGAATCCGAAGCCTAAGAGAAGGAGGCCAAGTCCAAAATTATGGAGCTTCTACGTAGTTGAGGGTGGAGCATTGAAGAGGGTGAGGAGATTCTGCCCTAGATGCGGTAGAGGGGTATATATGGCTGAACACCCAGATAGATATGCCTGTGGAAAATGTGGATATACTGAATTCAAATAAGTATCTATAGATAATTCTCAATAGCCTTCCTAAGATTGATGAATATATTTACTGGTGTAAGGGGGAGGAAAGCCATTAATACCCTGATATTTAATAGCCTCCTAAAAACATCCCTATACCTTGGATTCCCCCTAGAATATCCATCTAGAATAGACGATATATTTTCGGTTCTCCCCCCAAACCTCCTAAAGAATATATGGGTATATAGGATTAACTCGGCTAGATCCCATTCAAGACAGTCATCACTATTAAACTGCTCGAGATCAACTAGGTAGATATCACCATCAGTAACTATGAAGTTTTGGGGCTTTGTATCACCTAATGAAGCACCTACTCTAGAATGTATATACCCAATCATCTCAGCAGCTCTACCAATATAATCCTTAAAATCTTTTCCAATACGATCTAGTCGGACCCCCTTTATATACTCCTCAACTATTAATCTATCACCCCATACGACTGCATATAGCTTAGGCACTTTAAAGCCTTGCCTACCGAGGGTTATCAGTCCATCCACCTCCCTATACATCCTCTCCCATGGATTAAGAGTGAAACGCTTTAAACCATGGAGCCATATAACGAGCCAGAGCCACTTCAAAAAAATACTTATTATTGGGAAGTTTTTAACGACGACCCTCTTAATCTCATCCCCAACCTCAACCTCTAAAATATATAGGTTACTTAGTAGCCCAGCCTTCCTAAACCCCTTCAAAACCGCTTTATACCCAAATATCGACTTTACAAGCCCATCAAAGTCTATGGATCCAGGGGTAAAATATACGTTTCTAATCTCTATAAGGATCTCGGGATTCTCAAGCTCTTTAGGAACCCTAATACTTCTAACCCCCCTCCTAACCTTCTCCCTAACCTCATCTAAGACAACTTCTAGGGAGACCGATGCCGATCTACCATGGGTGAAATACATTACCACCCCACGATATAAATATTTAAATAATTCTTTAGGGCTTGATGGAATCTTATCTAGATCTATGTTATAGATATATCCATCGCTATATTCAAATATTTTATCAACTGCCAAGTGAGAAGCAGCTACATCAAACCCCTCTATAGACCGACGTAGATTCTCAGCTCCCTTCTCCCCATAAAACGTCTTATAATAGCTATATCTAACTGGTGGATATGCGGTCATCCGCTTCTTCAACCTAGAGAGTAGAAAATATTTGATTGGTATCCGCATATGTCTAAGGAGGAGGCCATATTTAAGCTTCAGAAGCCTCAACTCCTCAAGTATAGCCCTCTTTTTAAGGTGGATCTCCAGCTCCGTTATATATCCTGAGTTGAGTATAGGTTTATATACACTATATAGACGTCCAGATACGAATTCTCCATGAATACCTATATATATATCCTCCTCAAAAAATGATTTGTCCACTACTAGGACAGAGATATATGTATCTCCCGATTCATGATATACGTATTTTATTCTCGGCTTAAAATCCTCTACAATATAGATATAGTCATAGTCACTATCTTTAGATGCATATCCAGCTACTCGACTCCCATAGGCTAATATGGCATAAGGCTCCAAACCAACTATATCCCTCAAAGAATCTATACTTTCTTCATCCCACATAGTCATCGATCAACTCCCTCACCCTCTCCAACACACTATCAGGAAAGAATATGGTATTCCAATCCTCAAGCGAGATCCTAAGCCTAGCCTCCCTAGAACCATACTTCCTAGTCGGTTTACCCCTCTCAATCCAATACCTCTTTATACCGTTTAAAACCTTAGACTTGGATAAGACCTTATCGAAGTAGGTTAACATCCTAATATATGACTTATCTCTAAATACAAGCTCCGGCCTAACCTGATAAACCTCATCAAGGAATATCCTGCCTGAGTAATTAGAGGTATATATGTCGAGGGAGACTAGATGCTCCTCCCTAAGATATTTAATCGCTAAATATATGTAGTGGAGGAGTTCATGGGCGAAAACAGCCTTCAAAATATTATTCTCAGAATATAATAGGAATGGGAGGTAGGTCTCAACCACTGGGTGGAGCCTACCATCCCACTTCCTATAACTAATATTTGCATATATAACCGCGATTACACCATCACTATGCTCCAACATCCTAGCCTCTGGATATACGATAATAGGTGGATATCTAACCCCCGAGACATCCATAATCTCCCTAACTACCTTTGATAAGGTAAAAAGCTTCTCAAAACCATTGAGGACTATCCTTTTAGTTAAGACCTTATTAAGAGCTAGATTCACCACCTTATCATAACTAATAGATATATCTTCATACACCCAGAGACACCACCCTAACCAAATAATATTTTATCCAATGAACTCTTTAACCTCTCTGTAATCTCAACATACACAACTCCTTTACCAGGCTGACCATATATCATTACATCCCTATAACCAAGTGAATATATAATTGGGATGCCTACAAGATCCTCCTCACCACCCACTTTAATCAATACAGGTTTATACTTCAATACCTTCTCAACTAGATCCTTTATAGCCATATTAATATATCCACGTATGTTATCTACATAGTAGACATGCTTAAATAATTCCGTATTAATTAGGTTCACCGGCCTCCTACGCTCCATACAATCTATAACCGCTATATCAGGTATGACACCCCAGTCTATAACTGTCTTAGTGACTCTATCACCAACACTAGCTATAACTCTATCTCCCACATCCCTAACTTTTCTCAATAGAGTTTTTAAAGAATAGAGTTCATCAGATGTATAAAGTCTGCCTAGGGGCTTAGATAAATACTCTCTAGCCTTAGCCGATACCTCGATATAATGTCTAACATCATAATACCTTGATTGCATAATATCCAGGCCTAGAAACCCCTACAATATCCTTCAGAAGGGATTCCTCAGAGATTATAATTATTAATCCATCCCATCTAGATGTAAA
>DQVL01000030.1 GCA_015661745.1 Thermoprotei archaeon
GCAGGTTCGATGCCCACTATAACTGGATGGCTTGCAGCCGGCAAACCACTCTCCCTAGAACCTGTGATCCTAGCTATAATAGTGTTTCTATGGACGCCTGGTCATTTCTGGAGCCTAGCCTATAAAGTAAAGGAGGAGTATATGGTTGTAGACCTCCCCATGTTACCCGTGGTCAAGGATGATAGATATACTAGAAAGATGATTATAGTATTTTATCTATTAACGCTAGCCTCCATGGCAGTGAGTATATTTATCTTTGAAGGGTTGATATATAGGATAGCTACATTAACATCTATAATATTTCTCGCCTATGCAATACATATAATTAGAGTTAGATTTGATAAGGAGACTGCATGGCGAAGCTTCAAGATAAGTAGTCCTATACTAGCATTATTATATACAGGTCTACTAATAGATGGATTAATATAGCAACTATTTCTTGTGTGCCACACCCCTAAGGTCAACAACATTTCCATATCCATTATCCTCCAAAAATTTCATGAGATCATTGATTAAATCCTTGACCGACTCAACTGGTTTCAGAAATAGATATGAGCCTACACCAACTGCAGATGCACCTGCAGCTATAAATTCAACTACATCCTCCCAATCCATAACCCCACCTACACCTATAATAGGCACTTGATACTCCCTATATACCTCATAAACCATTCTAACAGCTATTGGATGTATGGCTGGGCCGCTTAAACCACCATATACATTACTTAAAATGGGTTTCAACGACGCAGTATCTATAGCCAAGGCCTTAATTGTATTCATGATTGTAAAGCCTGATACACCCTTATCAAGGGCTTTAGATACTAGACTTAGATATGTATCCGTCAAACCAAGTTTTATATATACAGGTTTATCGGATGTAGAGACTACAGCATCTATAATATCAAGTGAATAAGAAATATCATGGATTATATCCATCCCCATACTCTTTACATGTGGGCAACTAAGATTCAATTCGATTATATCAACATTATCTAGATTGGATTTTTCGGCTCCATATCTAAAGTCGTCGACCGTTGAGCCTGCAATACTAACTATAACTTTTGATTCTCTAGGAAGTTTAGATAATAGTCTAGGGAGGCTATCTACACCTGGATTTGAAAGACCAACAGCATTTAGATAGCCGGCTTTTGTAAATGCTATGATAGGTGGTTTATATCCTTCCCTAGGTTTAGGGGTCAAGCTTTTAGTTGTTAAGGCACCGAAACCAGCTTTCCATGCCCTAGATAGGAGGCTTGGATCATCATCTATAAATCCAGATGCCAGTATAAATGGGTTCCTAAGTTTTATACCAGACAATTCTATCTCGAGAGATACACCGCTCATCCTATCTATATATCATTGATATACACTTGTTATTAAGTCACGGTGAATAGCCATATTCATACAATGTAGATATATTGAAGACTGGTCCATCCAGACATACTAGTAATCCAGTTCCCTCCAATACACATGATCCACATACACCGACGCCGCACTTTACAATCCTCTCGAAAGAGATTTGACAATTTAATCCATACTCCCTACAAAGTCTATATACAGCCCTATTAAATTCATCTGGTCCACACGCTAAAATATAATCATAGTATCTATAATTGGTCTTCAGATATTCAGTTGGATATCCCTTAACCCCCTTAGACCCGTCTTCAGTATATAATAATGCTTCCCCACCAAGTGATATAGCTTCATCAATAAACATTTCATAATTACTATTTGGAACCCCCTCAACATATGTAAATTCAACTCCTCTCTCCGATAATATATGGGCTGAATATATGAGTGGGGCTACGCCTACACCTCCACCAATAAGCAGATATCTCCCATAACCATTTAATTTATAGGGTTTACCTAATGGCCCCCTTATATAGATCTTCTCCCCCCGATCCAACCTAGACATATACCCTGTTGTTTCACCCACAACTTTATATGTAATCCTCATGATACCGTCTCGATATAGGGATGGGGCCATAGGCACCTCTTCAACCTCGGGTATCCAAATCATAATAAAATGTCCAGGTAATAATCTTTCTATCTCAGTCCTGAGTATGAGGTGATACACGTCTCTATATACATGGATATTATCTACTACATATGCCTTTACATAATTCATTTAAATCCTCTCTTAAATGATTTTATGTTAACTCCATATCCAGGTTTAACAGTTATATCCTCACCATTATATACCTCTACACCCCTAACAAATGTCGATATAACCCTACCATAGAGTTTCATACCATCGAATGGTGAATGCTTAGCTTTTGAAAAGAATTTGGTTGGGTCTACCCTAACACTTGAATATAGATCTACAACGGTTAAGTTGGCTAGGTATCCAACTTCAATATAGCCTAATATATTATCTAGTTTAAATCTTATGGCTGGATTAGTTGAATATAACTCTACAATCCTATTCAGGGATAATACACCTTTATTATATAGTGTAGCTAATACGTTGTAGGCAGTCTCAAGACCGGGGAATCCGTTGAAGCCATCCATCTTCTCCTCCCATGTATGTGGGGCATGATCTGTAGCATATATATCTATTAATCCATTCAACTCCTTGACTAGAGATTCTACACATTCTCTATCTCTAAGGGGGGGTCTAACCCTTCCATATGGATATTTTAGGTCTTCACTTGATAACATTATATGATGTGGCGTAGAATCTACAGTTAAACTTGTATATATATTCTTAGCATCAAATATGAAGCTCCTACATGTTACATGCGTTATATGTGTAGGTAGACCGATTGACTTTGTATATCCAGCTATATATTTAATTCCCTCTCTCTCTATCGATGGGGAATCATCACCAGATATATATCCATCGGGTTCTTCAGCATGGAATACTGTGACTATATCCTTTGCATGGTTATAAATCATAACATCAGATATGTGATCGATTTTATAACTATGTAGATCATCTGGATATACCTTCATCCCTATTGCAATATCTTCAAACCCGAATAACTCATCGAGATTAGGTGGTAGACCATAGTATAATCCATAGTCAACCACAGACTTTTTATCAGCCACAGAATCTCGATACTGAAGTATAGATAGCCTATTATTCCTAGGAACTGTATTAGGCATATCAAATACTACTGTTACACCACCGGCAGCAGCTGATGCAGTACCAGTATAGAAATCCTCTTTATATGCCTGCTCAAAATCTCTTAGATGGACATGTATATCAATGAAGCCAGGTAATATGATATTTCCCCTATCCATAAAACGGATATTCGGTGATTGAGACTTATCTATAGATAATCTAATATCTTTTATAACTCCCCCATCAATGAAGAGATAGAGTTCCCTAACAGATCCTCTATAGAAGACTCTACCCTCTATAATCATTTCTCTGTGAACTGATTTATTATATCTTCAAACTCGGTATATCTACCACAATATTTACATTTTAAGCGGATAGGCGACTTAGACACCACAGAAAATGTTGGTGTTACGGCCTCTCTATCACTATTTGTAATACATACTGGATTACTACATCTAACTACATTCTCAATATTGTCTGGTAGATCAACCCTATATTTTTCAACTATATCAAAATCCTTAATTATATTTATAGTTGCATGTGGAGCTATCAAGGCTATCTTATTAAGTATATCACCACCAATATATTTATCCTCTATTTTAATCATGTCTTTCCTACCATGTTTCCTACTATCAGTATTCACGATTACAGCTAATCTAGAATCAACATCCCTATGAAGACCTAGAATCCTTAAGACTGTAAAGGCCATCCCCGCAGGTATGTGATCTATGACCGTACCATCTCTAATCTTCCTAACAAGTATACCCTCCATCTTAATCGCCCAATATAAGTTTTAGGAGAGCCATCCTAAGATATACCCCGTTTTTAGCCTGCTTAAAATAATATTGATATTTAGTTTCATCAACATCTATCGATATTTCATCAACCCTCGGTAGTGGGTGCATTACCATTAGATCATCCTTAGCATTAGAAAGTATTGATAAATCAACTTTATAGCTTCCACGGACCCTCTCATATTCTAGGGGGTCTGGAAACCTCTCCTTCTGAATCCTAGTTACATATAGAACATCGAGGTCTGTAATGACCTCTGTTAAGTTATCGGTCTCGAAATAGTTGATACCTAAGCTGTCTAGATAATCCCTAACCTCCTTCTTTAGCCTTAGACTCTCAGGTGAGATTAAATATATGTTTTTTGGATCATAGAGTGTAAGCCCCAATATGAATGAGATGGCTGCACGCCCATATTTTAAATCTCCAAGGACACCTATGTTAAGCCCATCTACAGAACCTCTATAACGTGTTATAGTAAATAGGTCTATCATTGCCTGTGTAGGATGGTTATGGGCTCCATCACCACCATTAATAACTGGTGACTCAGCTATTTCAGCAGCGTATTTAGCGGCTCCTTCACGTCTATCCCTAACAACAATAATATCTGTATATGAATCGAACATTCTGATCGTATCCCCGAATGTCTCACCCTTAGCTA
>DQVL01000113.1 GCA_015661745.1 Thermoprotei archaeon
ATCCTTTAGCTTTGGAAGGGCTTCATAAGCCTCTTCATTAACATGTGGTTTGATCGATATAGATATGTCTTTATATATAGGTAGTATCTTCTCAATAGCCTCTCTCTCTATACCTAACCCTACAACGATATATTCTATTATCTTTTTAGGGTGGGTAGTCATCAAGATATGCCTCATCTCATAATACATTCTATATATATCCTCGAATGTTATGTCATCCCTATATGTCTTAACAATTGAATGTATAGCGGATACCCTAGCCCTCCATATATCCTCTAACATCCTATCATCTTCATATATCAATGTGAACCATAGGTCTAGTGATAAAGCTTTATACATTATAAAAGGATTAATTAGATGGATTTAATATTAAATCTATGTATATCGGTTCAATTCTATAAAGAGTTGTATCTAATTAATATATTATATGAAAGCAGCTGTATATACGGCTAAAAATGATCCTCCCCATTTGGAGGTTGTGGAACTCCCTTATCCAGAGCCCCGTCCAGGTGAGGTGACGGTTAAGCTATTATATGTGGGTGTAAACCCGATCGACTACTGGATAGCTGGTGGTAGATACCCTATAGCCTCACCCAATAGGATTGTGGGGAGTGAGGGATATGGAGTTATAGACTCGGTAGGTGAGGATGTGGAGGATTTATCGGTGGGTGATTACGTCACCATATATCCATGGCTATTCTGTGGCTCATGTAGATATTGTGTAAATGGATTGGAGAATCTATGTATAAATGTAGGTATAGTAGGTGGGGCTGTCGATGGATGTTATGCAGAGTATATACGTCTCCCCGCAAAAAATGTTGTCCCTGTAGAATCTGGTGTTGGGGAGTATTTGGCGGTGGCTGGTGTATCAGCATTAACAGCTTATCACGCAGTCGCTATTGGGGATGTGTCGAAGGGAGATAATGTTCTCGTGTATGGAGCCAGTGGTAATGTAGGTATGTTCATCCTTCAGTATGCAAGGTTTAGAGATGCCAATGTATATGGTGTCTCTAGATGGAGCTGGATAACTGAATATGGTGCATTAGAGAGGATCCATCATGAAGAACTGGAGAAATACGTGGCTGATAGAAGGCTTGAATTCGATGTTATCTTTAACTCATTAGGTGGAGACCTGTTTAGTGAGTCAATTAGATATCTATCTAGAAGGGGTAGGATAGTCACTTTCGGTGGGCTAAAGAATATGTCTACAGAACTTGATATCGCGCCAATATATAGATTGGAGTTGAGGATATATGGGTCTACAGGTGGGACATATAAAGAATTTCTTGAGGTTGTTGATCATCTATCCTCAGGCACTGTAAAACCGAGGATCTGGAGAGTATATCCTTTGGATATGGCGGATGAGGCCATTAAAAACTTGTTTCATCCTGAGAGGAGTGGAAAGATACTAATTAAAATATAGTTATATATTCAGTATTGTTATCTCCCTCGGTGTAAATAATCTTATAGGAATCATCTCACCGGCCCCCCTAGATAGATACATAATCCTATCTCCATCCCTATATAATCCACTTACATATCCAACTCTACTATTAGTCCATAGAAAACCATTTAATATCTGTCCCCCATGGGTGTGTCCAGCTAGGAGAAGTTTATAGCCTTCTCTAACGTATGAGAATGTATCTGGTGTATGGCTAACTAATATATCGACATCTCCAACCCTTGATACATACATCCTTGCTAGAGAAGGGTCGTCATATATCCAATCTACTCCGCCTACCTTAATATTATCGATCCATACCCCTCTATTATTCAATGGTTCTAAACCATATTCCCTATAGTATTTCTCAACCTCCTCCAATGGATATCTATTCCTAGACCAATGTTCATGATTCCCATTTACATAATATGTATTTTTATCTCCAATCAACTCTAACAATCTATTCATCACCTTCAACTCTGGTGTTAACTCATCATATTGGTCTCCACCCAATAGTATCAGATCTACAGAATCTATATAACGCGATATTATACTCAACAACATATCATCTAAATATTCTATTCCATGGAGGTGGGTATCAGTTATAAACAAAATTTTCTTTCCAAACCCCAGATTTAAATCTATTTCCCGAGCCTCAATATATATAGGCTCTATATATCCATATATTGATATCCCCGCTAACCCTAGTATAAGGGATTTAACGAATCCCCTCCTCCCTAGATTCATATCTATCGACCAGGTATATCAATACTACTGTAATAGGTATCCATATATATGAGGGTATAGTGAATAAGGCTGTATACTCTACTTTATCGATTGTTATAGGTGGGTCTGGAGCTATATTTGCATCACCCTTTGTAGTTACATGGGTCTGGTTCACCTCATATACCCTATGGAGGATACAGTTTAGATTATCTCTACACCATAATACTAAGTCTCCTACATCGAAATCCATCTTGACTAGGAATGCCAAGTCACCGATCTCTAGAGATGGTCTCATCGATGTACCCGCTACTATAACTATCGAGACTGGTGAACCAATGTATCTACCTAGGATTAAAAATCCTATAACCCCAATCAATATATATGTATATCTAACTCGAGGTCGCATTAAAAATAAATTGTATATCTACATCTTTATTAAATACCGCTAGATATACTGGGTTTTCAAGCATTATATAATTTACATTATTCGATGATAGGGGCGGGTCATATATGAAAATGATCATAGGATATTCAACATATACGTTATCCTCAACCTCAACCCTCATTATAAGGTCTATAGTGATGCTTGCGGTTGGATCTATTGTAGTATCTATTAA
>DQVL01000102.1 GCA_015661745.1 Thermoprotei archaeon
CTTCTCCTCAAGGAATTGAATTGCTGGGAATATAATCTTCATTATATCATCGACTTTAGATACTGTATGCCCCATCTCAGGTATAACATGTAATTCAAATGGATGGCCCTTTTCCATAAGTTTATATACATAGTTTAAAACAGGCTTTAGAGGTGTTCTAGTATCGTATTGGGGATGAATTATACATAGTGGAACCTTCAAATTTTCTATGAAGTGGATTGCACTCCTATCCCTTCTTAAATCAGCTTTTCTATCGAATAATGTGTCGATGAAGGATTTAAAGAATGTATCACTAAGTTCATAGCTTAGATCCCAATCAACTATTCCGGCTCCTGCAACACCGGCATCCCATACATCAGGCTTCTTAACAGTAGATAAGAAAGTCATAAAACCTCCATAGCTATAACCCATAATAGCGGTCTTACTTGCGAGACCCGATTCCTTAGCATATTTAGTTGCAGCGACGATATCCTCCATATCCATCCCACCAGGATCCCCTATATCAAGCTTCATGAACCATGGTCCATATCCCGTTGAACCCCTGAAATTAGGTGCTACTACATGGTAGCCAGATACAATTAGAGATCCTATTAATGCATTCCATGAATCAAATACCTGGCTCCATGGCCCTCCATGGACATATATTATTGTTGGCCCCGGCTTCGATGTATTACTCTCCAATATATATGTAGGTATCTCAAGTCCATCACTACTTTTTATCCATATATGCTCAGTCCTTCTAAACATTCTCTTTATATCTTCATCTACATTACTCTCTATAACCGGTTTAAACTCTCCATCATCTAGACGATATATTGAGTTTGGCTGTGTAAATGAGGTATAATTAAGATATATTTTATCCTTATATCTATATAGTGAGCCTATAACACCCCTCTCATATTTAATCTCTGTATCACCTATGAATGTTCTATAGCCTGATCTCGTATTAACTGTATACCATATCTCCCCATCATATGTCCATCCATAAGATATAAAGTCTAGAGGCTTCACATCCTTAGAGAGTCTAACCTCCTGAGGCTCCAGATTATCCTGATCCATAATATATAATTTGACTTCACCTGTATAGTCGGAAGAAAATAATATTTTACCGTTGAATACTTGTGGAGCGCCATTTACTGATCCCTTCTTAGGCGTATATATAGTGAAATCATCTTTATCTACATCATATCTAAATATTTCAAAGCTTCTTGAATCCCCATATAACTGGCCAAATCCAAAGATGTATCTACCGTTGAAGTCGGTGACGAACATAAGAGTCATCTTTGTATATAACTCCTCAGCTTTTCCACCGACTCCACCCATATATATGGATACACCCTTATCAGATGCGCCAGTATAAACAATCTTCCCCTCATGATACGATGCTCCAAAGACTCTTGTAGGTTTCATCTCGAGAGCTGGTTCTTCACGTCCACCCTCTAAATCATTCATATATAGTTGTGTCAACTCCCTACCCTTTGTAATATCTCTACCATATAATATGAAATCATGTTCTGGCTTGGGTGTAACAAGTGTAGTTACCCTCTCTCCAGAGACGGGCCTCCTATCATCTCCATCCAAGTCGCTACTCCATATCCTAAGTATATTCTCTACAGATGTATAATATATAAGCTTCTCACCAGCTATACCAAGCATCAAATAGATCGGTGTCCTCACAAGCCTCTCAAACCTATCAATCAATTTGGAATATTCAGTCATACAATCCAATTATATTGGATCGACTAATATAAAGATGTTTATCAAGACCAATCGATAATTGGGACTTCATCATCTTCTACAGACAATACCTTCTCCAACACATTATTGGGAACCCTTAAAACCCTCCTACCAAGCCTAATAATGGATGTATCCTCCCCCCTATATACTATAATAACTGTATTTCCTGGGTAGAACCCCATATTATAATATTTATATTGTGCTTCACCAACATCAACTATTGTAACGACTCTCCCTCTAAACCCTTCTGGAGCCTCCGATAACCTTAAAAATCTATACATACTACATATGGATATATAGAGTGATCTAATAAAAAGGTGTTTATAATGGATTTGAAGGAGCTACAGTCTATACAGAGGAGATTCGACTTAGAATATTTCCCTGAATTCTGGAGGATAATGAATTATGAAGACTTCCTTGATAGGCTTGAATATATAACCGTTGCATTAGCAGGTGAGATTGGTGAGTTTGCAAATATAGTTAAGAAGATGCGGCGTGAATACCTCCACGTTAATAGGGAGAGGAGAGACTACCTAGATACTTTAAAGGAGGAGTTAACCGATATATTCATATATGTATTAATAGCATCAAACCTACTGGATATGGATATAGAAGAATGGTACACCAGAAAATCTAATATAAATAGAGATAGATTCAAAAAATATAAGGACGATAATTTGTAAACGGTGAATTTAAAGGGTATAAATAGGAGATATAGATTTTATCAAATCTCCATTATTCAATAATCATATATGCAGATATCATGTATACACATATGCCATTAATAAATTAGCATTAATTACGTCCAAAATAATTTAAAATCTTTTCTACATATATTTAGTATAAACCAATTCCATATCTATGAAAAACGAGAATTATAAAATTACAAATCCCCTATAAAATATAGTTTAATTAGAGGTAGATCATATTGTGTTAGAGATTGGGGGGATTAAATGTCGAGACATAAACTATATTTGATGTTGTCTATAGTGGCTGTTTTAGTCATCTTACCTATATTCTTGATAGGTATCCAACTCTACAATATAGATGGACTATGGGGAGATGTTGATGATTACGGTATGATAGAAGAATATGATTTTGGGCATGAGCCTAAAGATCCATTATTTAAATTGATAGAGACAAGTGAATATAGAGAGTATATCTGGCCATATCTAGAGGGTAACAAGTCATATAACTGTAGTAAACCTGATAGGGTATATGAGTTAGGTAAGTATTACCGTGAAGTATTGGAAGAATATTATGGGTTGGCGGAGAACTTTAAATTGAGGGGTGAAGTTATAGGCATTATATTGTTAAATGATATGTATATAAGGAGGAGAAATGTTGGAAATGGATATTCAGACATCCTATATGGACCCGAACTCCATGCATATAAATTCTTTCAGGATGCATGTATAATGAAGAGTAGACTTGATAATATAGGCGAGTATATTGATAAAGCCAGGGAGTTGTTTGGCGAGCCATCATTCACAATAGAGACTTTAGAGACGATATTCAACAAGTCTTTAGCCTTTAAAGCCAATAGAAGCACCTCGGAATTTGAAAACTTGGGTGATTTCAAGATCCTCCAACTACATATTCTATATTTAATCCATTCAAGCTTATACGATGTTATTGATGAATATGGCCCTTTCGACTGGGGGGATTTGAGGAGTAAGTTTAGAAGCTTGGTTGATAAGCTTAATTCAGATATATATTTGAAGGGTCTTCTCTATGATGTATTTGCATATGGGAGATACTTTGCCTCAGACATATATGTATATAGAGATTATGGGGTGGAAGCTGATCCAGGTGAATATACTTTAAAGGCTATTCATATATGGCTAGAATTAACAGGTTCAAAAACATTGTTTGGTTGATAATATGCAAGGGCTAGACATCGATACTCTTAAAGGTATGATCAAGATATACCATAAGATACTTATTATAATACTCTCTATTGTAGGGATAACAACTTATATAGATATATTTTTTATGGCTTTAATACCAGAATACCTTGAAATAATCTATAGGTCTTTTGGGCTCACACCAATTATATTTAATGTTGCTATTATAGCTGTATTGACGATATATATATTAGGCAATATTTTTGGTATGCTAAGTCATAAACATAGCCTCCTCCTCTTAACAGCCTTTATATCCTTTGACATAACGAGGAATATTTTTATTTACATGGGTAGAACTATAATCTATACCTATGCCTTCGTATTAATCCACCTTCTATATATACTAGTGGCTATCGGTATAACCCTACATTGGATGGGTATGAAAGTTTTAAGGTGAAGATTCCATGCTCAAACATCTTCTTAAGGTGATGGCTAGGGATTATGTAGCATATATATTAATATTCCTAATCATATCTACTGGATTATATACTTATTATATTGTAGATGCTTCATATATGGCTGCCGACGCTGTTGTCGAACATTATATATTGGA
>DQVL01000143.1 GCA_015661745.1 Thermoprotei archaeon
ATCCATATTGTACAACATATTCTATATCACCTATGTCTATCCCTAACTCGAGAGATGATGTAGCTACTATAGAGTTTAGCTCCCCTGATTTAAACTTCTCCTCTACCCTCAATCTATAGGGTGTACCTATGGAGCTATGGTGTACCGCTGCTTTAAGCTGTTCATCATATATCAATAATCTGTTTCCGAGAATCTCAGCCATTGGTCTTGTATTTGTAAATATCAAGACTTTTTTATACCTCTTTATAACATCCCTCAACCTCTTTACCCTTGCTACCACATCTGGATATGTATATAACCGTGTTGCATCCTCAAAGTCACTCGATTTCGGTTTTGGATGAGTAATTTTGACCTTCATCTTCTTAATTATATCGGTCTGGATTATAACTCCCTCTCCATTTACTCCCGTTATATATTTAAGTGCTACTTCAGGATTGCCTATGGTAGCTGATAATCCAATTACTTGAATGTTGGGGTTTAGCTTTCTAATCCTTTCTAAATTTATACTTAGTTGGACACCTCTCTTACTCGGTATAAGTTCATGGATCTCGTCAATTACTATCCACTCTACATTATGAAGATAGTTACTAAATACCTTTGTATTTAGTAGATATGAAAATGTCTCTGGAGTTGTAATCATTATATCAGGTGGATTTATTGTATGGAGCCTCCTCTCCCTCTTTGGCGTGTCCCCATGTCTAACAACGATTGAGATGTCTAGACGGGATGCCCACCACATTAATCTATCTATTAAATCTCTATTTAGACTCTTCAGTGGTGTTATGTAGATAGTCCTTACCGGTCTACCCTTATTTTCAAGCATTAAATTAAATATTGGTATGAATGCAGCCTCGGTTTTACCACTTCCAGTTGGTGCGATTATAAGGGTGTTCTTCCCATTAAGTATATGTGGTATCGCCTTCTCCTGAGGCTCGGTTAGTCTTGTGAAGCCTCTCTCCCTTATTAGCCTCTTAATTTTCTTGTTTAACTCCATTCCTCCTCTATAGTTACTGCATCTATACTATGTAGGCTTGCTCCATACTCCCTTAATATCCTTTTAATCTCCTCCACCTTAACATCATTACCATATATCTCCATCTTTATACTCTCTGTATCTTGGTCTATCTCAACTATGGATGTTGAGATCTTAGTGACTCCAGGAAGCCTTATTACTAGTTCCCGTGTCAAATCAACTATGCTTGGTCTATGGGGCTTTAGAACATCTAAAACAAGATATTTTACCTTAGCATTATTATTAGATCGTTGGGCCACTTCCTAAATATCACCATTATAAAAATATTCTTTCATCTGATTAAAAGTATATATATGTTTTAAGTGGGTGAGATTGGTTCAAGGATTAGAGTGACAAGTACTGTCGTGGCTATACCTATCCCAACTAATTTAAGCGATTCTTTAATCCTATTCCTTCCAGTAAATTCACCTATAAATATACCTAGTATTCCGAGATAAAATAGTGATAAAAATATACATGCAATTAATGCATTGTCCGGGTCTAATAAGCCGTAGAGGGCTAGTATCATAGGTGATATCGATAGTAGGGTAGATAATAATGGAGATATACCGTTTACCATACTGACATAGAAAATCGAGAATTTAGCTGCTCTAGCATATAGAGTATCTTTTAAATCCATAAGCATAGATTCTTCCAACTCCTGTATATCCCTGCTTCTCTCAGCCTCTTCAGCTATGACTGTGCTCGAGAATCCAGATATAGTCAATGCTATTCCAGTGGCGAGTGCTATACTCACGATCTGGATTGGATTTGTTATGCCGCTGAATAAAACTCCAAGGAGTACACCTAATGTTGTTACTGAACCGTCGAAACTATTCATTATAAAATATCTCCTTGCAATCTTATTCGCTTCTGATATACGGATATATTCAATATATCTCCTTAACCTCTCCCTCATCGACAACTTAACCTATACCCCCTCGATATTATTATATGCATTATATATCTATAACTGATTTATCCCCTACATGATATTCTAAACCAGTATATATGTATATGTTTATCTATATTTACCCAATAAATAGTATGTATTGTAATTCATCGAATTGGGTGGTTCTATTGCAACAGATTGACCCTTTTGAGGTAGCTTTGGAGCAGCTTGATAGGGCTGCATCACATATGGATTTGTCTGAGGAGGCTCTAGAGTTTCTGAGAAGGCCGATGAGAATACTTGAAGTTTCTGTCTATGTAAAGATGGATGATGGGAGTGTCAAAGTCTTCCCAGGCTATCGGGTACAGTATAACTGGGCATTAGGTCCTACTAAGGGGGGTATAAGATTCCATCCTGATGAGACCTTAAGTACTGTAAAGGCTCTTGCTGCATGGATGACTTGGAAAACAGCTGTGATGAACCTGCCGTATGGAGGTGGAAAGGGTGGTGTAGTTGTCAATCCTAAGGAATTAAGTGATAGAGAGCTTGAGGCATTGTCTAGAAGTTATATCAGATCTATATATGATGTAATTAGTCCTTACAGCGATATTCCAGCTCCAGATGTATATACAAATCCTAAGATAATGGCTTGGATGATGGATGAGTATGAATGGATATCAAGGAGGAGAGACCCATCCTTTGGGATTATAACTGGGAAGCCATTATCGATTGGAGGCAGTCTTGGAAGGATAGATGCTACAAGTAGGGGGGCTCTCTATACTGTTCGGGAGGCGGCGAAGATATTAGATATGGATCTAAAAGGTGCTTCGATGGCTGTCCAGGGCTATGGAAATGCAGGGTATTATATGGCTAAACTAGGTGTTGAGTTGTTTGGTTTAAAGGTTGTAGCTGTGAGTGATTCGAAAGGAGGGATATATAATCCTGAGGGATTAGACCCTGATGAAGTTTTGAAGTGGAAGATTGAGACCGGTTCTGTAAAGGACTTTAATGGGGCAACAAACATTTCTAATGATGAGCTCTTGGCATTAGACGTAGATATATTGGCCCCTGCCGCCATCGAGAATGTTATCACGAAAGACAATGCTGATAATGTTAAAGCTAGGTTAATAGCGGAGGTAGCTAATGGACCTGTAACTCCTGAGGCGGATGATATATTGTTTGAGAAGGATATCTTTCAGATACCAGACTTCCTATGTAATGCAGGTGGTGTTACAGTATCCTATTTCGAGTGGGTACAGAATCTAAACGGGTTCTATTGGACAGAGGATGAGGTATATCGTAGACTTGATGAGAAGATGACCTATTCATTTCATAAGGTATACAATACAGCGAAGGAGAAGAAGATCCATATGAGGAATGCAGCTTATGTAGTTGCTCTATCAAGGATATATATGGCTATGAAGGATAGAGGTTGGATAAGTAAATAGTAAACAACCAAAAATATTTATTTTCCACCGTTTAATACTATTATTTGTATGAATATAAAACTACCTAAAGAGTTGGTGGAGCGGTTCAAAAATTTAGGTCTTAGTCAGAATGAGATAAAAGTATACCTCTTACTTTTATATTCAGGTCCATTAACCGCTAAGGAGATATCTGAATATTCCCAAGTTCCTTTTAGCAAGATATATCTTGTCTTGAATAATCTTGAGAAGAAGGGTTGGCTAAACTCTACAACGACAAGACCAGTTAAATATAGTGCCCGTCCACCCCAGGAGGCTGTGGAAGTTGTAAGGATGAATTTGGAGAAGGTAATGAATGAGGCTGCAGAATATATTGCTAAGGAGCTACAGCCTGTATATGATAGGATGAGTGTATCCCTACAGCCCAATCTCCTTCTGTTTTATGGCGAAGATAATATAGCTATGAAGATGGTGGATGTTATACTTGGTACAAGGAGGGAGCTACTTCTTGCTTTACACCATAGACTTGAAACTTTCCTTGAATACTCATCTAGATTGTCAAGTGTAAGGCTTGTAGAAGCGAGACCGAGGATAAAGATTTTAGTGTCGAAGGATTTGATAGATGATATTCATCCATTAGTTGAGATTGGGGCTGAGGTTAGATATAGGGATGAAATGTTTGGAGGAGGTGCTATATCAGATAATAGGGAGGCTCTAATAATACTTGAGAAGGATGAGAGATATAGCACCGCCATTTGGTCCACCCATTACAGCCTAATCGAGCTTGCAAAATCATATTTTGAGAAGATATGGAGCACCTCTAAGATGGTTATCTAAATGGCTTTATCAGCTAAAGTCTTTAGACTCGGTGAATATATTCCATTTGATGTAATATATGACAAGCTATCTAAATATAGGGTGTCAGAGGATCTCAATGGTATCGTTATTGAGAGGTTCTTCAGAGACCTCAGTTATTCAGGAAATATTCTTAAGGCTGAATATGTCTATGACGAGCCTATGGAGATAGATGTTGGGGGTGAGATAAAATTACTTCCGAGAAGGAGATATGCCTTAACCGCATTTACAGAGTTTGAAGGTAATATATATCTGATAATTCTTGAGAAGAAGTTTAGGGCTAATAAAATAGCTCTTGCACTTAGTGAGATTCTATTTATTAGGAGAGACATGGTTTTAGAGGCTTATACAACACATGAGATTTTAAAGGGGCTCCATGAGGCTAATCCAGAATCCACTAGAGTCATATATTTCGATAATGTCAATATACCTAATATAAATAAATTAGCTCTCTATGGAATGTCTTTAGCCGACACAACATTATATAGCCGTTATCTAGAGCATGGATATATATGGTATGTAGTGTTTGAACATAAAGAAACAGGTTATGTTGTGGGGGTTACGAGGAATATGATAATTGCTATGTTCTCAAATATAACATCGGACGAGTTTATAAACTTTATAATTGATCATCTTATTCCGTTGATTCGCTGAAGATAGGATATATTAAGTTCCTCCAGAAATTGAATTATTGTTTCAAAGGTGTAGAGATATGTCTATCCTATCGCCCAGCAACTTTAGAAGCTATAGAGAATATAACCTTGAGAATAAGAAACTCCTAGTGAGGATAGATATAAATCTACCGATCTCTAGAGATGGAAAAGTTGAGAGCTTCTATAAGGTAAGAAAGTATATGAAGACTATCGATGTATTTAGTGATTCAGCTATAGTTCTAGTATCTCATCAGGGCAGGGTTGGAGATGACAACTTCATATCATTGGAGCAACACGGAGAATATCTATATAATTTATTGGGAGATAGATTCAACTTCGTTATGGATATAATTGGTGAGAAAGCAATTGATTATATTAAGAGGCTTAAACCGGGGCATGTCTTGTTATTGGATAATGTCCGGCTTTTAAGTGAGGAAACTATGGAAGGTTCTCCAGATGAGTTGTCTAAAACCATATTTGTATCTAGGCTATACAAATATTTTGACTATTTCGTTAACGACGCTTTTGGAGCTATACATAGAGCTCACACTTCACTTATAGGTTTCCCACCAGTCCTAAAATCGATGATAGGTCCTTTAATGGAAGAAGAGCTTATGATGTTAGATAAATTCTTATCTGAGAGGAGTGGGTGTGTATATATACTTGGTGGTTCAAAACTTGAGACTAAGATTAGGGTGATGGAGAATATCCTTAGGTTCAACCCCAATGCAGTCTTTCTAATAGGTGGTATGGTCTCCATAGCTATGCACGCAATATATGGATCTATACCTAAGAAGGAGGTAAAGGGTATATTGGATGGTATAGATAGGAGAATAATTGATTCATGTAGAGTAGTTATTGAGGAATTTGGGGATCGAATCTATCTCCCCATCGACTATAGATATGTAAAGGATGGTGTGCTCATAGAGAAATCTATAGAGAATTATAGTTATGGTGACCCGATACAGGATATAGGGCCAAAGACTGTAGAGAAGTATCTTGATATAATTAAGGGGTTTAAGAGGGTATTTATCAATGGTCCAATGGGTATAATTGAAAATAGCCTTACTAGATGGGGTACTGAAGAGATTCTCAAGGGCATCGCCAATATTAATATTTATAAAGTTGTAGGTGGAGGTCATATGATCTCATCCCTGGAGAAACTAGGGCTTTTAGAACGTTATGATTATGTAAGTACGGGTGGTGGGAGCCTCTTGACGTTGTTATCGGGAGAAATACCGATGCCACTTAAAATACTTATGAAGTAAACTCTTTTTCAATATATTCGATAGGTATATCTTCTCTATACTTCTCAATAAACCTTCTTATAATTTTCTTAGGTCTATATTCACCTATATGCATTATGGCGATCGAATCAATTATTGGATACCATCCTCCACACTCTGTACATACATAGTAGCCATCTACAATTTCCTTCTTCATACATTCGTTACATGGTGGATCCACAATATTATCTCTTCTTAAATCTTTATATGAACAGTATTCATCACATGGTTTTACTCTAATATCACGATCTGGATACTCCTCAATTTTTAAGATATTAAGTTTTAGTGGGAATTTTCTACATGCTGGACATATTAGATAGTTTGATAATCTATATTTGACCATATATCATTCTCCTCGCCATTATCCATAGGTTTTACAAATCGATATAAATATATCAATAGATATAC
>DQVL01000001.1 GCA_015661745.1 Thermoprotei archaeon
CTGAGAAGTTCCCATTACTTATTTTTATGGTATATATATTGTTTCCAATCCAGAAGCTGAGATTATATTCCATTCTATTTGTGGGTTGCTCAGGTATTCCATTGAAGTTGATATTTAGTGTTATTGTTGAGGTTTCGATATCTGGAATTGATATGGATAAACCAGATGTATCTGAAGATATCATACCTAATTCAACAACTTTTTCTCCAGCATATAGGTAGTCACTATCTAAATATATGCTGTAATTAAGTGTAGTATTGAAACCCCCAACCATTAGATACTGCATGACCTTCACATTAAATGTCCCATCTGGGTTAGGCCTAACCAATTCCTCAACTTTTATATATGGTCCATCAGAACTCGTTTCACCGACAATCTTAATTCTAATTGGCTCAACCCCAGCATCAATATTAACCACCCGCCCAGCAACATTATATAGCTTTATTGGAAGTCTAAACTCCTTTGTATATGGTGGTGGGGTAAAGGATGGAATTATGAAACTATCTGATTCTGCAACATATCCACCTATTAATATTGAGTAGTTATATTCAGAACCAAAAAACAGTGGTAGACTGATCACTCCCGATGAATCAGATGTACCATATGCATTTACTATGCCATCTGTAGATTTTATTAATATACTTATATTGGGTAGTGGTTCTCCATCATCATTTAAAATTGTTAATATTGCTGAGGATAGTCTTGGCATGATATATCCAATATTTATTTGAGATGGACATAAACCTGGACATATCAAGGTGAAGTCTTCATCTAGCAATACCTTTGTCCTCCCTGTTTCAGTCTCACCTACATAATAAATATAATATGAATCTGGACTTATCCTACCATCGATTGAGAAGAGACCGTTTTGAACATTGGTGGAAAGTACTATAGGGTTATTCTTCCCAACAATAAGGATTCTACCACTCTCTACAGGGCTATTGTCATCATATAGGAGTTGACCATTTATCTGTGTTGAAGGCTGTAAATTAAAGTATGAGAGCATCCTTTTTGAGTTTATCGTTAAATTACCATAGGAATACCCCCATAAATAGTCGTCATTGTTAATGAATAACGTACTTTTCACATTAGTACCGGGTTGATAATATGGTGGTGATCTAAATGTCTCTGGATTATATGGGGGCCCAACTAGATAGGATATTGTATCACCAACATCTGCATCAACATAGATTGCATAATATCCATTTCTTGAGGAGAATACCTTATCATCCCCAATTTGTATAGTTGCCCCCTCCACCCCATCGTCAAATGGATTTCTTATATAGCCTTCTATAAGTGGGGCGGTGGATAAAGTTACATCATAAAATCTATTTTCGGTTGGTGTTAGAGGTGGAACCTCTAATGTTGTGGAACGGTATCCAAAGCTTGATATACGTATCCAGTGTTTCACTCCAGACTTAATTTCGAATGTTCCGGAGCCGTCTGTCACATATATAGTTTTGGAGCCACCAAATTCATCCACTATTTCAACTGTTGCTACAGGGGTTGGGGATGCCGAGTTAATGTTGGGGAAACTAGATATGAATAATATCAGTATAGCATAAATTAACAACATATAAGTATATTCCTTCTTCATTTCACCACCTCACATTTGTCGAGGTTAGTATATATTCAGTTCCATTCAGCTGAAGTCTAATCATAGAGGTAGATAGGTCTAGGAAGAGGGTTGTCCTAATAATTTTTCCATCTATACTATAGCTGAAATATATAATTATAAATCCATCATAATCAAATATAGAGTTTACCACTCCATTTATCCTTATGAATGTCCCCTCACTCCCCTCCATCACAATCGTAATAGTTAGTTTCCTCCCATTCATCGATACAGATATCGATTTATCTCCAAAGTATCCAAACGCTTTAAACCCTTTAGATGATGGGGAGACCTCAATCTGTGAATCTGGTTTTGGACCAAGGAAGTTGAAATCCCTTCCTAATACCGCATCTATAAGGTCTTCTCCGACCCAGCTTATAACGGCAATTCTTCTAGCTACATATTGATGTACCCTATACCTTGAATTATATATGTAGTATTGAAGGTTTATATCTGACTCTCCATTATTGTCTGTCACACCCGTGAATAATATGTTACCCATGAAAGTAACGTTGAATGGATGGTTCCCAATCGGTGTTAAACCCTCTCTAAGCTTTACTTTAAATGACCACTCTACTAAAATCTCTCCCTCCCCAGAGATATCTAGAGGAACGTATTTCATCATTATATTGTCGTAATATGCTTCTTGAAACCTACTATCTAAAATATAAATGTCAAAATAGGATGATGTACCTCCAAAGATTGAAAATAGATTGAAGACTGAATTCCTAATATTCATCTCAACTTTAGACTCACCCAAATTAAATAGTTGGAATAGTCTTCCCTGTGTCGATAAGTCGTTCACATACTCAAAAGTAACGTTTAAATTGGGATAGGAACTATCTAAAGTATCTGATTCTAAAAATATAATGGGATCTGTACCTCCAACACCCCTCCGATCCACATCATTGAAGTTCACAGTAGCTCTACCGAGATCCCTAACCCTTACAGATAGAATCGTTACACTTTCTAATATAGATACATTTTTGAATGAGATCGTTAACTCTGAATTATCAAATGAAATCAGATTCAACCTTATAACATCTCTAAACTCTGTATCCCCTATCGATAAGTTGAGGAGTGACGAGTCATAAGTAGATGCATTCAATTCGAATGAGAGGTAATCAAATAATGAGTCTCTAATCTCAAATACAGACTTTGAATCATTATATAACTCTAAGTTCATTTTCAAACCATTTTCTATTAAATAGGATGTGTTATTCATGGAGAGTAATATATTGGCTTCCCCAAAACCATATATTCCTATAGGGTTTACACGGGGTTTAGGGGGTGTTCCAGCAAGGAAGAATGGTGTAGATATGTTTTCTCCCAATTTGACTTTTACCAATCCATTATATGCATATATAGATATCGAGTCTTGAATACCACTTGAACCTCTTCTATCAAATGATATATCGAGGATATCTATTGATACATCCCCCGTGAAATTGTTATGCATTACAAATTTGATGGCATCCATAGGTATCTCAAAAGGCTCCATAGATAGAGGAAAATATCCATTCCTTAGACTAAATTCTAATTGAACATTATTGGATACATCCACCAATATACTTTCTCGTTCACTCTCAATTTTAAGACCATCAAAGAATATATTATATACTTCTGTACCACTATATATAAGGTGGAATCCACGGAGATATTGCTGATATTCACCCAAATTACTACTTAAGACATATATATTTGAGTCTACTACCTTGAAAAATGTTAATGTGGTATTTACCGTAGAATCAGATCTCGATACATCAATATCTTCAAGAAATACATTATCGACATTGACCAGTTCTATCATCGTATCTATAGAGCCTATGCTACCCGCTATAATAGATATGTTTGACACGTTAAATTGACTTACGCCTACCACAGTTAATTTACCATTTAATATAAGTGATGGTTTGCTAGTTAATGAGGAGGAAGCTCTCAATATAAGGTCTGATGATATATTCAGGTCAGAATTCATTTGAAGATCTCCATTTAAAACTATAATTGTACATCCAGCTGCAACTAGAGATTCTAGAGTGTCACCAGGAGATGTAGTACATACTGTCTGTGAGGAGATATTTATAGGAGATATCAGGAGAAAACCTAAAATCATATACAGAGATAGAGACAACAAAGCTCTATTTTGCATAATAAAATAAATTCAAACTTAATAATATATAAATTTATCTATCGAGTCAAACACCTTCCTTAGTAAAAACCTTTAGGATAGA
>DQVL01000081.1 GCA_015661745.1 Thermoprotei archaeon
GTTGTACATGAAGCCATCGAGATTACCTTATGCCTATCTCTATTATATAGATGCTAATTAACATATGGTATAATAGTTAGATCAGCCCCGATAGCCGGCGCAGAAATAACTACTCTATCAACTGATGAGTTTAGATGTAGAGATGCAGATTCCCGATCCCTAAAGAGACCCGTACTCTCCACAACTATATCTACATCAACACTATCCCATGGAATCTCAGATGGACTCCTCTTATTAAATACCTTAACCTCTTCTCCATCAACTATTAAAGAATTATCTCTATAACCTATATCACTATTTAATACCCCATGTATACTGTCGTATTTAAGGAGATGAGCCAATATCTTAACATCGGTTAGGTCATTGACAGCCACAACCTCCACATCATCTAAAGACAAAGAATGTCTATATATCATTCTACCTATCCTTCCAAATCCATTAATACCTACTCTCACCATTTCGAGGCACCTGAAAATTACATTAATAATGTAAGACATAAATTAATGATTGGGGAGCTATTTGATAGAGTCAGATAAATATCTATTAGCTAAACTAATAACAAAAGGTAAAATATTGAGTATAGGTAAATATAGATTGTCAAATGGTATTGAATCACCATATTATCTAGACTTTACCCTCCTATCATCTAGGATAGACCTCCTAAAGACCCTGATAAATTTAATTGATAAACAATTTTCAAAGTATATAGAATTGGAGGATTCAAATAAGTTAATCGGGGTTCTCGACAAAGGCGCTGCAATCACCATACCACTAGCAATTAAAAAGAATAAACCGTTCGCACTATACTCACCAGAAAAAAATGAGATATCTGTTGGATTCGTTGATGTATATGACGATATAGTATTAATAGATGATATGCTCAGTACTGGTAACACAGTAAAGAAAATAATTGAATATATGGAGGGTAGGTATGGAGTAAAGATAAGGAAGGTATATATCGCTCTAGATAGGGAGGAGGGAGGGTATCACCTTCTCAGAAAGATGGGTATACAAGTATATAGATTAGCTAAGATCTCTGATATCATTAAAATACTTCATGATCTCGGCGTATTAACTGATGAGGAATATAGCCTAGTTATAGAGCATATTAAAGCTATTGAAAAACAGTACAGCTAGTAATCCACCCACTAAACTAGATAAAAAATTTACAGTATGATTATTAATCCATTTAAAACCGTTTAAATAAGTAGTTTCAGAACCACAATGAAGGTTATACTCAACCGTTTTACCACAAACCGAACATCTATATTTCACTTGAAGAAGAGAACCGAGTAGACTATCTGATACAGAACTTATGAACCCGCTTAACCATATCGAATTAATAAATACACTATTCCAGCTAAAGTTAATTAATACCGATGATATAAGAGCAAAGGAGTAGGCTGCTAAAAAACCTCCCAAGAGACCATCAATAGTTACACCTCCAGAAAGCCCCTTATCAACTATCTTCTTCGGACTTGTTATTAACCTCGGTTTATCACCCAGGTATATACCAACTTCAGTGGAGACTGTATCACTAAACATAGCATTTAATGAACCAAGATAGAATATAGCCGGCGTTATCTTATCAGGTGAAAATGGGAGAATAGCTATTGAGAGGGCTGGCCAGAATCCATTAGCCAATACATTATACCATGTCCTCAATGCAGATCTAGTGTTCTCAACAAGTTTAGCCATGAAACTACCAACTATAAGGAATATAAGTAAAAGTATGAAATAACCCCAACCACCTATAAAGAGAACAATCGCTCCTATAGCTAATGATAGGATAAGGGCGTTCCCATCTAAAAATTTATTTACATATACAAAGGCGGTTATACCAAGCAATACAATTGATTTAATAATAAAATCTTCATACATCAAAAAAATGTAGTGTAAGGGATACTATTAAATCAACTACTCCCTATGGAATTTATCTAGTATTTCAAGGGATCGTATAATGTCTCTATCAGCCTTTAACCTACATACACCCAATACCATATGCTCCTTATCGGCGATTTTAATAGCTAGATCATCTACCTTTTTAGGTCCATGTAGAATAACCATCCTAGGCTTCAACGGATATACCCTCACCGCAACCATAGGTGAACGGCCACTCATTACATTCGTGAATAAAAGAGCTCTTTCAGTCGTTCTACCAAATATTTTATAGTAGACAGGTCCACTCATAGACATTATCGCTGCAAGACTATCAAGCATCGTATAACCATACAACTTTATATCATCTAGATTTTCTGGGCCGACCAAAACCTCGACATCCAATATATCAACATAATTCTTAGCTGTCAATGGATTAACGAAGTCTCGCATCCTAATAATCTCTCTAGTGAATTCAAGGGATATATCTCCAGTTGTCAACAACGATAATACTTTCCCTCCCCTTAACATATCAATCTCTATTAAAGAGTCTACATATCTTTTAATAAACCTAGCGCCCGGAGACTTTTCAGGATCGTTCTCATACTCTGAGAGAACAGATGATGAGATCTTCATAAATCTCGCCAGCTCCACCTGGGATACCCTGAAGAATTGACGCCACTTCCTTAATGCACCACCTATATCCTCCGCAAAGAGTATATCCCCGAATATCCTCTTCTTAATGTCAGCTATGGATTCATCGCTCATGAGACTTCACATAAAAATTTATATTAAACTATTAAATAAATTTTGATAAATCTCCTCTAATCTAGAACTCTTCCCTTGCTATTCTCTCTGAGTAACCACCTATTTTTACTACACCAAAATGTACAGCACATGATACGCAGTAATACTTAACTATAGGTGATGACATAACAACCGCTCCTTGTTTCTTGAGTTCTTTAGCCAATTGCGGATCAACAAGTGATAGCCGTCTCTCAACTCTTATGGCTTTGTCTCTAGGCATACGTTTACCACAGTTTGAACAGTAAATATATTCTTCCCTGCCTTTTCTACCCTTACCCTTCCTCCTCCCCCTATTTTTTCTTTTTACTGGCATCCAAAGCACCATTCAATATATGTTTCTAATAGTATATTAAACAGTTATAACCCACAAACCTATACAGGAAAATATAATTCCATAGTTAGTTGTTTTATTAGATATTATAGACTGTCATATAAATTTTTATTTTAATTCTTCACTAGAGTCAGCTAAAACCACAAGAATATTATATCATCCCAGTAGGTCTAATAATTGCTTTTCTAAATCCTTCCCTAAATTATTATATGTTTTACATTATTGAGGCTACCAAGTCACCTCCTCATATCGCCACTCTACAAGATCGCCACCATATACCTTACTTTGCATAGCTCCATAGGCACTAGGCTCGGTATTTACATATAAGAGCCAGTATAATCCTGATCTGTCACCAGTCTGTTGCCCACACACCCCTCCTATACAGTTTATAAATACATCATTAAACTCTGGATACTCTGTATAATCCAGTGATAACCCAGTTGCAACTAGTAGATCGAAAACAGTGTTATTCTCATCTATAACTACCAAGAATTTATAGAATAATCTGGTTCCATTCCCAAAGTCAATAACTATATTTACATATCCACCTCTAAGCAACGCTGATAATTTATTTAGTGCCTCGCTATAATTTTGGAGGAGCTCTTGATATGAAGAATTTATATTACTAAGTGTACCCCTCAGGTTAGATACAACGTTCTGAAGATCATCTATTGTACCTTGATATTCATTAACTGTATTCTCTAGTTCAATATACTTCCTATCAATATCTATGTATAGACTATAGTAGTAGGCTAATGCGGTGGTTGAGGCAACTGACCAAATCATAAAAGACACGAGTAAAATCTTGATAAGCCTGTTATCCATGTATAACACCTCTCAAACCAAATCTATCAACCAATTTTATAAGGGATATAAATAGGAGACTAGATGTAAACTCATGTACAGGACCCATTGGATATGGGATCCCGAGAAAGAAGATCGGTAAAAACAGGTTTAATATAGCTACAATGGGTGGAACTCCGAAGAAGAGCATTGGAAAAATGCTTGTACCAATATCGTATATAAGTACAGCGATATAGCTAAGAACAAAGATTATAACCTTGTCTCTCGACACTCTATATATTAAGGAGCCCGTGACACCCACCAACCCCATAAAGAAGGAGGTAAATAATGTCCATGGACCTATTCCTATATAAATATCGGATATCAACATACTAAGTAAGCCCACCACAAACCCAGTATATGCATTCCCCAGATACCCAGCCAATAACGTAAGGGGGGCAACAGGTGCTATATTAGGTAGTATAGTCATCGATAAACGTCCAACAACAGCCATCGACGTAAAAACTGATATATATGCAACCATTCTCGACTTGTTCATTCCCTACTTATATTTAGGATATAATATCCTAAATATAAAACCAATATTATAATATTGAATATGATGTGCCTACAATATAGATTTTAGAATATGATCAAGATTGGGATATGCGGATTCTCAACATCAAAGAGGAAGATCTATAGTAAATTAAAGCTTTTAGAGATACAGAAGTCGTTCTATCAACCTGGGCAGATAGAAACATATATTAGATGGAGGAATGAAGCACCTAAAGATTTTGAATTCACTGTTAAGGCATGGCAGGGATTAACCCATGATATAAAGAGCCCTACATGGAGGAGATTTAAAGGGAGCTTATATGGAGAACCTAGTAATTATGGGGGTCTTAGACTGAATAACGAGACTAGATATGCAATCAAGAAATCCATAGAGATATGTAGAGCTGTTGGCTCCTCCAAACTCGTTATACAGCTTCCACCTAAGCTTGAATGGAGGGAATATATGATTGACACTCTAAAATATATATCTCAATATGGATATACGATATGCCTAGAACCTAGGAATAAATCATGGTTCACAGGGAATGTTCAAGAAATTCTGAGAAGACTTGAAATTGTATTTGTAACTGACCCATTTAAAGATGGGATTATAGATCTAAATAACGACTTGATATATCTACGTTTACATGGTATAGGAGGATATAGATATCGATATACAGAGAACGATTTAAAAAGGCTGATTCAGATGGTAAATAAATACATCGATAGAGACATATACATCCTATTCAACAATGTATATATGTATGAAGATGCATTAACCCTCTTAAATCTAGTTAGAGAGGCATAGTAACTTAAGTGTATCCTTGACCCCCGATATGAGGTCTTCAATCTCCCAATGTAAACACACATTTTCAGATATGTTTTCAAGCGTTTTCATAAATGTATATTGAGAGAGAACAACCGCCTTCTCAATGTCATGAGTGTATGCAAGAAAACCTGATAAGAGACCTGTATATACATATAGAGAGCCATATCTAGTAGGTTGAATAGTAGAATATCTAAAGTGGTAGCTGGGATTAATATTCTTATCAAAAAAATATATTCCATCAAGAAGTTTAGCGACGACTCTATATCTACCATTTGAAAAACCACCAACATCATCTAAAGAGATATTTTCAACACCTAGAAACTGTTTCAATTCACCCTCATGGGGAGAGATAATAATCCTATTCCAGTCAAGTTCCAAATCAAGAACCTCCGGATATAACGACCCAGAATCAAGTAGAAGTAGAGAACCTTCAAAACTTGATAATTCTTCAATTAGCTTAGAAACATATTTTTTATAACCCGCCATACCAGGACCTATATGAAATACATCCGCGTTGATACGTCTTCTCTTAACATACTTTATAATTTTATTGACAACACCCTTGGTAATCTTGAAGTCAGGCATGAATATAGGTGATATAGATATAGAGGGGAACCCCCTAATCCTAGCATGTCTCTCCGGAATAACTAGATATATAGAGTCTAGTGACAGTTTAGCTGCAGTCAAAGCGGATATCATAGGTGGGTTCATATTAAGGTAACTTCCACCAATAATGGCAAGCCTCCCGAGATCACCAAACTCTCTCCCAACACCTGGTCTAGGGAGAAGACCTCTAACCATATCTAAATTCATTTTAGAAATATCTAGTGGGGCATCCATTATAGAATAAATATAGGAGTTACAACCATCTAAATATTTTTGAAAAGAGATGGGTTTAGAGAAGAGTCAAATCGAGGAGAAACTACCCGATAAATCTAGGTTTATGAGTGAATGGTATGATACCGTACTATATGAAGCAGGCATCATCGATATAAGATATGGTGTTAAGGGATTCATCGTTTATATGCCGTATGGGATGAAGATAATGAAGAATATTATAAAATTATTTGAGGAGGAGCTTGAGGCAACTGGGCATGAGCCAGTCCTATTTCCAGTTGTTATACATGAGGAGAATCTAAGAAAAGAGTCTGAACATATAACTGGTTTCGAAAGCGAGGTATTCTGGATAACCCATGCCGGTAGGAATAAGCTGGAAGAGAAACTAGCTCTAAGACCGACAAGTGAAACAGCAATGTATCCCCTATATTCCCTCTGGCTTAAAAGCTATAAGGACTTACCGTTCAAAGCCTACCAGACGGTAGCAGTCTATAGATATGAGACAAAAGCTACAAGACCACTTTTACGGGGTAGAGAATTCCTGTGGATAGAAGCTCATGATGTATTCAGGACTAGAGATGAAGCAATAAGACAGACTATAGAGGATAAAGAGATATTTTATAAAATAACCTATGAGAAGCTTGGGATACCATTTATCCATGTTAAGAGAGAAGAATTCGACAAATTCCCTGGAGCAGAAGATACATATGCATTTGACACACTACTCCCAGATGGAAAAGTACTTCAGATAGGTACAACTCATTACCTAGGGCAGAAGTTCTCCAGGGTATTCGATGTAAAATTTCATGATGTTGATGGAGAATATAGATATGGTGAACAAACATGCTATGGAATAGGTCTATCTAGGATATTAGCCTCAATACTACTAATTCATGGAGACAATTACGGGTTAATACTACCCTTTGATATAGCCCCTATACAGATCGTTATCATACCAATATATAGGAAAGACTATGAGAATGATAAGATAAATAAATATGCAACCGAGGTTGAGGAATTGTTAAAAGGGAAATATAGAGTCAAACTTGATCTAACAGATAAGACCCCTGGAGAGAAATTCTATCAATATGACCTACTTGGAATACCTATTAGGATCGAGATTGGTATGAAAGAAGTTGATAGAAATACTGTAACAATATTTAGACGTGACTTAAGAGAGAGGAGAGAGATAAAACTTACTCAACTACATAATTATATCGAGATATCAAGAAAAGAGATTGTCGAGGTATTAAGGAGGCGAGCAGAAGAGAGACTTACAAAAAGCTATACATACATCAACAGCATTGAAGATATTGAGAAATATGCAGATATGGGTTATAGTCTATTCGAAGCAGAATTCTGCGACAACGAAGAATGTGCAAATGAACTTAAAGCTACAACAGGTGGTTATGAAGTTAGAGGCATATTCCTAGATAAAAAGGTTGGGGAGGGGAGTAGATGTATAATGTGTGGTGGAGAGGCAAGAAGCAAGGTTTTAATAGCAAAAGCTTATTAAAGGATAGAGATTGGTTAGACTTTATTAAAAGATTTGAGGAAGTAAGAGGTAGAGCATACTTAAGAAAATCACATGTATATATTTTTCTCAAGACAACATATGAAGAAAATAAATTCATCAGTCGATACAATCTGAAGGATATATTAAACCTTAGCGAAGCATCAACAAGGACATTCCTAAAGAAGATGGTTAAGCTAGATATAGCATCTACAATAAAAGGTGGGCATCACCTCACTCTCTACGGCAAGAAACTAGCTGAATACATCATAAATAAAATTAGAGAGTTCAGAGTAACCAATGAAAAGCCACTACCATATAGATATTCCTGGGGAGCAGCTATAAACCATCCATTCGAGCTTGGGAAACTTATAGACTTGAGAGACGATGTTATAAGAAATGGTGGGGAAGCAGCACTTATACTTGTAATAGAGGATAATGAAATAATATTCCCAGAATCCAAGGAAAAACTATCTACATATAACAATGAGTTATCAGATAGATTAATGAAAGAAATTGGCGGCTTCAACTGCCAATTCATAATAATATCCTTCTCAAATAACCTCTATAGCTCTAGATTAAGTGTATTAGATGCGGCGCTAAATTATATAGAGAGAGTATAAGCAATTTATTTCCAACAACTCCTACATAATAATATCGTGGGATGACTACTGAAGATATAATTGGTAGGGGAACATGGATAGATAAGGTGGCACATGAAATAGTCAATCGAGAGAAGAAATTAGGTAGAAATCTGGAAAATATATATACAGAAAGCGGGTTAGGAGCCTCTGGAATCCCTCATGTAGGTAGTATGGCTGATGCAGTAAGGGCTTATACAGTAGCATTAGCCCTTGAAGACATGGGTTACAACAGTAAATTAATTGCTTTCTCAGATGATATGGATGGACTTAGAAAAGTACCTAGTGGATTCCCCTCTTGGATGAATGAATGGCTCCTAAAACCAGTTTCAGAGATACCAGACCCGGATGGATGCCACGAATCCTATGGAAGACATATGTCCTCAATGTTAGAGGATGCACTGGATAAAGCCGGTATTGAATATATCCATAAATCGGGATATGAGATGTATAAATCCGGGGTATTATCTAGAGAGATACATGAGATCCTCTTAAACTGGAGGAGGGTAGGTGAAATCATATACGAGGAGACTGGCCAAGACAAATATTTATATAGACTCCCATATCATGCAAAATGTAAGGAATGCGGTAGAATATATACTACAGAAGCAATTGAATATGATACTAAGAATAGAAGGGTTTTATATAGGTGTATAGGTGATGAGATAGGGGGTACCTTTCACAGGGGATGTGGATATGAGGGATATGCATATATAGATAGGGCTGATGGGAAACTCGCATGGAAATCCGAGTTTGCTGCTAGATGGAGAAGACTCGATATAAGATTTGAGGCATATGGAAAAGATATTGCAGACTCTGTAAGGGTAAATGACATCATAGCTAGGGAAGTATTAGGTTATGAACCCCCATACCATGTTAGATATGAACTATTTTTAGATGCATCTGGGAAGAAAATAGCTAAATCGAAGGGGAATGTATTTACTCCTCAAATATGGTATAGATATGGAAATCCCGAGAGCCTAATACTATATCTACTAAAAAGATTTTCAGGAACTAGAAAGGTTAAATTAGATACAATAGTTACCATGATGAGGGAATTGGACTATCACAGGCAAGTATACCATGGAAAAATATATATTGAAAATCCAATGAAAAAAGCGAAGATAAAGGGTTTGATTGAATATGTCTATAAACTTAGGGGAGTCCCCCCTGTAAAGGTCCCCTATGAAATAGTTTTAAGCCTTGCTGAAGTAGCTCCAGAGGGTAATGAGAGAGAGTTCATAATTAAGAGGCTTGATAAATATGGATATAAATCAATCGATGATGAAGTCGAAAACCTTATAAACTATGCCATAAACTGGGTTAGAGACTATGGTAAACCACCTATACCCACAGGCGAGATTAACATAGATATTGACATCAAGGAAGCTCTTAAAACTTTAAATCAAAGGATACATAGTAATATGGAGGGTGAAGAGATACAGGGGTTAATATTTAATGTAGCTAGGGAATATGGGATAAGCTATAGAAAAATATTCCAAACACTATATCAAATCATTATAGGAACGCCAAAAGGACCTAGATTAGGTCCATTAATAAAAGATATAGGGGTGGAGAAGGTTAAGGAGAGGATAAACAAATATCTCTAAGTTTTCCTGAAATATCAGTTATCCAATACCCATATTAAGCTTAACCCATAATTTAATGTCTTCAAATATGAAATCTCTAATATCGCTATATATCAACTAAGAATTGAGACAAATTTACTGATACCTAGAAGCTGAAACAGGTACAATATACGTAGATGTCAAGAAGAATGTAATGAAACAAGTAGATATCGATGGGGCCAAAGACAGTAGGGATATGTAGTATCTATCTATAAGATTTTAAGTGGGCCCGCCGGGATTTGAACCCGGGTCCTGCGGCTCCGCAGGCATACGGATATTTCGCCGCCCTATCCTGGCTAGGCCACGGGCCCATATGTGACTTGATTTGTATTACTCTATATGATAAATAGGAGGGATATTGATAAAATTATTGATACTGCTTGGAGGGGTATAGTATTTTTTATACTTCCGAATATGACCCTGCTTAAGATTAGAGATGTATATATAGCGCCGGTTAAGAGGAATAGCTGGCTCAATATATTTAAGGTTTTGAAGAGTTGTGGATTGAAGTTTGGTAGTATATTATATTCTATAGATTGTATTAATGATGATACGACTGATAATGAGAATACTCCAATTGATATTACTATACATGCGGTTACTGTAGCTATTAACAAGGAGATTTTCCGAAGGATGGATACTTTGTGGAAGCTCTTTAAGAGCTCCTTAAGAGATATAAATTCTTGTAGACCCCCTCCTGAGTTTATAGACTCGATTAGAGCCATTTTAAATAGCATCATAGCCTTAACCCGCTCACCCTCAACCAGTTTATCTAATGGGAGTCCACCGTCAAGGAAGAATAGTAGGCGTCTAATCTCGGATGAAACCTTTGTATATATGCCTTCAAGCCGTATCCTCTTTAATGCTTGAGTTACGGTATAACCTCCACTCATCAACTCCTCCAACTGAGTAGATATGGAGATTACCCCTGATTCTATAGATATCTCCTCCAACACATCCTTTATATTAGATATGGTATTGGGGAGAATGGCTATAGACAGCCATATAGAGGTTGATAGAAGGTAATCCATTGTATATAGATTTGTTAATAGATATATAGATAAGGGTGAAAAAGCCAACATGATAATTGTAGCCTTATTTACACTATGTCTAGTAGAAAATGGATCGAGGATCTTCATTCTATCAACAATTAGGATAATTGCGTAGGATATGAATGGATATAGTATAATTGAGATTATAAGGATATTTATCGCAGTCTGGAGCCCAATGACAAATACTAATGATGATAATAGAGTCGGTAGTAACCCATATAACAATATAATAACTTCTAGATATCCAGTTATGTTCTTCCATATAGCACTCCATCGATCACTAAGTCCTTTATAATGATCATTAAGATGTGACGATACATAATTGTGTATAGACCCTCCAATAGCCCTTATACGTACTATATCTAAAAGGAAACTCTTGAGACTATCTCCCGGCATAATATCCAAATTATTGATTATTATATTATCCAGTGTAGAGATTTTAAGGTATGTCCTTACCAACACATATCTAATTATTGATGCTGTCCTCGGAATGATTGATGTAATATATCCTCTCGAGATTATCTGGAAGATTCTCTCTAGTGAGAAACGCCTACTATATAGCGAGAATATTAATAAAAAAATTGTATATTCCTTCTCAAGATCCAGCTTCAACCTATCATTTGATATATATCTAAAGATGGATGGAGAAAAAACAATGGAGATTATTAATGTGAATATGGTTAGATATATAAGGATGTTGTAGGGAAACCCACTAAAAATTAGGGGGGTAACTACTAAAGTTGAGGCTATGGATAAGGAGACTGTAAATATAATATATTCTCTCAGTGATGTAACCCCTACAACAAAGAATTTATTTAACTTATTAAAACCCGGGATGTAGGAGAGGAATCTAATATGCCATTTATAAAATCTTCTTATATCTCCTTCAAAACCTAATGTACTCTCCATCTAACTCTCAACCCTTGATAGAGCTAGATTGGAAGCCAGTTTATCTATCTCAGAAAGTTCACTAGAACCCAATAATTTAGTGACTCTTTTCCTAAATTCATCTCTATCCATACCATATCTATATATGAGAAACCATCTACCCAATCTATTACCTAGATATATTTTATCAACATATCTATTGTAACGTCCATCACTATAACCACTTTTAAGAACTACTACGGCATCTAGAAGCTTAAGCATACTCTCATCAACCGATATAGGTTTAGACTTCAGCCTAGCAAACAATTCTTTTATAGTGGATGCATGGAATGTAGTTATACATCCATGCCCAGTAGCTGCAGCCTGAAATACCAGCCTAACCTCTAAACCTCTACTCTCACCCACAGCGATATAGTCTGCTCTCTCCCTAAGTACCAACCTTAAAAGTGTAAACAATTCATCCTCAGCATCCCTATCCCATCTTGTCGCCATTGGCTTCCAGCCATCTCTAAAACCCAAGTTGAGCTCAGGAACCTCCTCCAAAGTAACTATCCTCATATTTAGAGGCAATTTTAGAAGTAATGCATTAAGAAGGGTCGTCTTCCCACTTCCAGAGGGCCCTATTATTACTATAAATTTCTTCTGTTTAGCTAGGTACCAAATTAATGCCGCTACATCCTCTGTCATCGTACCTCCTTTGACTAGATCCTCTAGAGTTAATGGGTTTCTCCTAAATTTCCTGATAGTAAAACTGCTTCCTAATGGGGATACCTCATCCATCCATGTTGCGGATACTCGATACTTCTCTGGTAAGATACCTTCTAAGACGGGTTCCAAAATACTTATTCCCTTTCCCACTCTAAAAGCCAATCTAGATATTATCTCGTTAGTCATGTCACTATCCAATTCAATATTTGTTCTTATCCATCCATAGTCACTATATTTTCTATGCCATATCCTAATCGGGTTTCTGGGGGACGATAAAGATATATCCTCAATATATTCATCAGCCATCAAAGGTGTTAACCATGAATACCCGACAATATCACGTATAACTAGATACTCAACAACAGACTTTAGTGATTTAAAATATAGATTATCTTTTACACCCTCTATAAACATCTCTTCATAGAATGAAATTAAATACTTAACAGGATCTTCAAATAATTGCTCGTCATACCTAATTAATTCAACCAATGTAGACAATATTTTCTCCGCATCAGCAAGTAACTTCCCCTCATATTTCTCAATCACATGATATTCAAGTTCAGATCCATTATCAATTATCTTTATTAGAAATGGGATTGAATATTCAGCTCCTGAGGGTACAGTATATGCCGCTGCAACCCTATATTGATCAACCAATTCTAATCCATCTTTTCTAATACTTATAGACATATATATCTACACCTCCAAATCGGTTTATAACGACTATATACAGGATATTATATGTGTATATCCTCCAGTCAAATCTCCAGTCTATATCTATAACATATTTTTGGATGCGGTCTACCTTGAGAATATATAACCCCACTAAATCGATGAAGTTTAGAGGTTGTGAAACCATAGTTGGGAGTGAGATTATATGGTATCTAGCTAATCTATACATTGGATAGCCATAATAAAGACTTATAGAGAGAGAATCATTCACATAGTTAAATATATTATCAGAACCATCAACAATGACATACCTACCTGTAAAATATATTCCACGGCGATCAATATTACCATCTACTAAGTAGTCTGGTGTATAAATATTCATAAAGTAACCAGATTCATCGAAGATAAAGGCTTTAAAACTCATTCTCGAATATTGGTATCCAGATGTGAATGATACATTTGTGCTATTCACTATTTTTAGGAGTAGTATATCTCTATTCCTCGGTATATTGAAAGCCAATGATTCAATATATACAGATGATCGAGAAGAATCATATATATGAAGTACGCCTCTAACTAGCCAATCATCGATATACATATCCAAGGATATAATAGGAATCCTTAAGGAATCGGTGTATGAGGTAACTAACGTCCTATTTGGATCGAGTCTATATATTGATATATTTAATTTACGTGAGCCTGAGACTAAAGATATATTTATGTTTATCTCTAGAAAGGCTATGTCACTACTCAGTATATATCTATATTGGTGGATCCCCAATTGAGATATACCAGAGTATCCATATACTATTTCAGATAGTATAGATAGATAGCCCCTAAATGAGGTAAGGTTATATACACGTATATCCTCGTCATAATATGGTGTTTCTCTATTATCCACAGAAACATTCCACTCCATAGGTATACCTGAATCGAGGCTTGATAAGGACTTTATATAATCTATATTTGAATACTTAATCTCATCTTCAACATTGAAATACCAATATTTGAAGGACCATTTAGATACTGAAGTAGATTGAATTAGGGGAGAACTAAATACGTTATATATATGCCTATTACCACCCAATTTATAACTGTATATCCCTATAAACTCTGAAGCATTGGATGTTGGATAAGTATATGTCCATGACCCCCCTGGTATATATAAATAGCTTGGTTTTATATCTGAGAGCTTTATAGGTAAGTCGATATAGAGGAAGTCGACTAAACTATAGTTAAAGGGTTTAATAACCACCTTATAATATCTATGATATCCTATAGATTCTCCTTCATACCCTATTATCACCAGGTTTTCACCATTATAGATTATGCTTGGCTGGAAACCCTCAGATCGATAGGTATAAATGGAGCCGTCAGATACGATAATATATACGTATTTAATTGTAGAGACAACTATATAGTTGTAACCAACATACTTCAAAGATGTATATCCATGTATGATCTGGCGAGCATTAAGATATATGAGGCCATCAATATATAGTATAGATCCATCCCTAGAGGGTATTATAAGATCTCTACCTTGATAGATGATTTTTCTTTGATATAGATCTACAATCAAGTATCCATACCCTTGCGAATATAATATTAATATGGAATTTTCCAGTTGAGTTAACGAATCTGCAAGATTTACAGGTATGTTGAGAGTAAGATAACTAGAGTTTATCCATTCAAATACATTATTTCCTATAGTATAAAGCTTATTTGGAGTATCAACTGTATAGACTTTACCTCTAGATGATATAAGTAATAGGTTATCAGGATCACTATCGAAGGTGAAAACCGATTCATCTCCCACCCCGATATCTAAGTTTATCTCCCGTATATTTATGGATCCACCAGTCTTTTCCACAATATATTTGATGTTAACCGGTGTACTACCCACATTTCTCATCCTAATGAAATCTCCATCTACATATACCTCGAGAGCCTCAGCCTCCCGACTTAGAGTTTTAGATATATATTCTCCAGTCTGGATGAATCTATATTGATTTGCATCAAGGTTAACTAGATATACTGTAGCTATTAAACTGA
>DQVL01000127.1 GCA_015661745.1 Thermoprotei archaeon
CATCTAACCGCTGAGCTACGGCGGCCATACTATTGTTGTGGTGGACCCGCCGGGAATTGAACCCGGGACCTCCGCCATGCCAAGGCGGCGTCCTACCACTAGACCACGGGCCCATCTAGTAAGTATATTTTGGGGTTAAATCCTTTTAATAATTTTTATTATTATTACTTCGCTTTTCTCACGATGGAGAAATTAAGATTACGTTGTCTCCTCTAAGTAATATCGATCCAATCATAACAGGGTTTTCACTATCCACCCATTCTGCATCCTTCAACAGTAAATTTAGGTGATTATCATATCCAACTAAAACACCTCGGATAACTTTTCCACCCTTAACTTTTACAATAACCGGTTTATTTATACTTTTCTTCAGCAACTTTATGGTTAGATCTTGTATAGACACATCGAACCACCGTTTATGTATAAACTATTAGAAAAATTACTTTTAAAACCTATAACATTCATAACTCTAGTTTTATAAATGTCCTGTAGAATTAAATATAACATAATAACTTAATTTCTTATATTGAAGGTGTTTAATATGCCAGTAGCCTATGTTTTAATAACAACTGAAGTAGGAGTTGAAGAAGAAGTTAAACAAAAATTATTACAGGAACCGGAAGTTGTCACCGCTGATGTAGTATTTGGAGTATATGATATAGTCGCAAAAATAAAGGGAGAAACAATAGAGGATATAAGAAAAGTGGTAACACAGAAAATTAGAAATAAGATAGATAAAATTACATCTACACAAACACTAATAGTGGTTACAGAAGAATAGCTGTGAAAGACAAAAAGAAAAAAATAATTATATCATTTGATGATATAGATACAGTTCGTGGGGGATGCACCACCCATTTTGCAGCTACAATCATAAAATTATTTTTATCTAAAGGATGGGAATTAGTCGACTATCCATATTTGGTCAGGTTAAATCCTGATATTCCGTGGAAAACACGTGGAAACGCCGCTATCGCCATAATATTAACCAAGGAAAATGGGGAATCACTCAATCACATATCAAATGTAATTGAGAAAGAATTGAAAAAATATATATCATCTAATGAACCAGTAATGGGGAATTCACAGCCCACTTTTCTAGTTGCAGACTACAATTATTTATATATCTACGCCGAATTCTTCCACAAACTCTATAAAACTGCATTAAAAAAGAATTTAAATGTCAAAAAGATAGAGAAAGAACTATCAGAGACCTACAAGAATGTAGATAGAAAGATAATTATAAAATCTATATTTGGAAATAGAGGTGTTATAGGAGCTTTAGCAAGTATAGGATTTATTTTTGGACATGAAGATTATACTTTCGAGTTATTAGCCTACACTAAAAATAAAAATAAAGACACAAGGTATTTGACAGAACTTTACCAATTTTTCTTGAAGCATGAAGACTTAACTACATTTAATAATATTGATATATATTCAAGAAAATCCATCATTACACCACATGGTCCCGACCCAGTTCTTTTTGGGTTGAGGGGAAACAATCCCTTAATTCTATTACATCTATTTCATCGAATCATAAAATATTTTGGAGCTGCTGTTGACTCCTGGATTATATTTAAAACAAATCAGGGTACGGATGCTCATCACGTGATAGATAATAGACTATCAAGTTATTCTCTACTGTATTCTCAATATGATGCGATTGGATGGAAAATAAAGAAGGAGAAAATCCTTCCATCTGGACATCATATATACAAAGTAGCTATAATTGACCAAATCTCTTTGAGTACCAGAAATTTTGATTTATCATCTTACAGAGAGTCATTAAAAATGAGGGATATACTTGAAAAAATTAATGACAAGCATCTTTTTCTTATATTAGGGAATTTAAGACCATTTTATAAAACATCAGAAACGACTATTAATCTAGAAAAAAATTATGTGATCTATAGTAGAGCAAGATACAACCATGTAAAACCATTATGTATCAAATGTTTTAACCATCTTGAAAGTACAGGTAAAGATGGATATTTTAGGTGTAGAAAATGTAGATATCGAATGAAGATTAGAGAAAAGGTTAAGTTGGTAATGAAATCAACTATAACCCCTACAGTTTTACATGAACCACCAATGTACCAAAGACATCTAACTAAACCGTTAAGAAGATTTGGGAGAGAGGAAATATCTAAATCTTCTGAAGCGGAAGAAATTATCTTAAAAATCATGAATAAATATGTGTGAGACGGTAGTAACCCCCCTTCTGTTTCTAGATGAAATTTATCTAATCGGAAATACTCCTTTCTCCACCGTACCGTCCAGCCGTTTCATCCTTTAGAAGCATCGTCAGACGATCTTCATCCTCATTAGAATTACTTCTAAAGGTTTCGTTTCTGTTCTGGACGGCATCCCTTTCGGGATGGGGCCTCTCGGACCTACGGCTATTTTGGAGGAGGGAGTTTCCTGCCTTAAAAAGGCTTCATCCACCGTCTCACACAAGTCTTACCAGCAGGCCGTGTATATCTGGTGTTGTGACCTTACCAGCCTCGACTCGACCGCTCGGGCGATTGGGAGTCGCCGGCTGAACGGCTCGGCCGAAGCCTCACCGCTTACACCGCGACCCCATCAACGCCGTCTTCTACGGCAGCCCTCGCCATCTCCAGTATCACCACCTACCTAAGTAGGTGGTAACCAGAGATGGTTCGCCGCCTATTTTCGAGAGGGGCTTCCCCCTTAGATGCTTTCAGGGGTTATCCCCGGGGGCGTAGCTGCGGGGCGCTGCCTTGTTAGACAACCCCTTGACCAGAGGCCCCCCCACCCTGTTCCTCTCGTACTGAGGGTGGGTTCCTCTCAGGCGGCGCACACCCCCGTTAGATAGAGTCCGACCTGTCTCACGACGGTCTAAACCCAGCTCACGTTCCCCTTTAATGGGCGGGCAGCCCCACCCTTGGGGGCTGCTGCACCCCCAG
>DQVL01000077.1 GCA_015661745.1 Thermoprotei archaeon
CAGGTCATTCTTTGTAGTATATTCTACAGATACTGGATAGCGTCCTTCATATAGATTCTTGATTTCCTGAGAAAATAGATCTGGATCCACCCCATCTACAACATCGACATATATTACCTGCTCCCTCTTACCTACTTCATCAGGGTCTATATGTAACATAATTGCATATTGATTAGGTTCAACTAGGAGATAATATCCATTGCTTAGTCTGGAGTAGGATATCCCAACTACTTTAAGTCTAAATACCTCTTCATCTACATATACTTCTATAACATCTCCAATATCTAATCCTTTGAAGGCAGCCAGATTCTTTGATATAACCACTTCTCTATACCCAGATGGAAAATCACCCTTCACCAAAGGAAATGCTATGGATGGATCACCACCTACATATGTTATTAATTGACCAACCTCATTCAATCCAAAAAGATTTATCGTAATCCTTCTATCCAATATAACATATCCTTTAACATCCTCGTCTTGACTCATTAAATTATTAGATATATCTATTAGATCATCAAGTATACGGAATGATGTTGATGATATCGTGAGGGATGTATCGAATACCATCTTTTCTTCATAAATATACTGTACATCATTTAAACCTGCAGCCTCCATATTTAACGCGGCTAATGCCCCCCATAAAATCGAGATGCTCAACAGAATCCCTATCAACTTCCATGGCCTTGATACTACATCTCTAATAAAAACTCTAAGACTTACTAAGCCCATAAACCGTCTATATGGAGGAGATATAGAATACAATCCCGTACTTGAGATAGCCTTTACAATGTTGACTTTATATGCTATAAACCATGGAATTAAAATTCCTAGAAACACAAGAGCTATAATATACCACGATAAAGTTAGGAGAGTCTCAGGCCTAACGATAAATCCTAGTGTATTTATTAAAATATCAGCAATCTCCGAATCCCTAACTATAAATTCTCTATAGATATATTCGGATATGTTTGGTAAGATAGCCAATCCAATTGATAAACCAACCAATCCCCGAATTAGCCAAGGAAATCCATAATACTTAAATATATCAAATGTATTCATACCTATACTTTTTAAGGTAGCAACGATTTTAACCTCTCTAATTACAAGTGCAGATCCAGCTGAGGCAACTAATACAGGTACTATGAATAATACAACGGATATAGGTATGGTGAGAATTGTGGAGGCACTCTCTAGTAATACAACGATGGGATTACGTTCCTTCTTATTCACAAATTTAAAGAATGTAGTGAAATCATTTTGGTCAACAATTTGATCTACATCTTTAGCTATAGATTCTATCTTATCTATATCCTCATCATATAATAGAATACTTACTCCAGTTACAGTATCACCCAATATCTTATCCATTAATTCACTAGAGACAATCAATGCACTCTCCATACCACCTATATGAGCGAATCCCCTGGCTACACCGACGACCTTTAGATTCACGACATTGGCAAATCCTTTTGGAGGGAAATATAGTAGAGATACATTCTCACCAATATCTAAAGGTGATTCCTCAATTATTGGGCCTCCCGTTATTGAGATATAAAATATTGCTTCAGTCATATTAGATGGATATTCTCCCTCGAGTTGGAAGACGGCAAGCCTATCAACATATCTCCTATCAGCTATACTGACAAGGAATTTCTCATCTTCATATGCTAAAGTACCATACCATACATATAATGGAGTTACCGATTTAATGCTCGATAAATCATTGAAGTATGTAGTTATATTCTCTGGAAATAATCCAAATACAGCTACATCACCTAATGTACCTCTAAACTGTCTATATGCATGCTCCGACATATTATCAGCTAATACAACTAAGGAGCCATATGAGACAACTATAACTATAATAAGGAAAGTGATAGAGATAGTCTCGACCTTCTTCCTCCATATAATTCTAACGCCCCCCTTTGTAATAGTCATTCTCTACCCCTCTACAATCTTACCATCCCTAATTGAAATAATTCTATCACTATACTTAGCTAACTCAATATCGTGGGTAGCAAATATAACTGTTTTACCAAGTTCTTTCGCTCTATTCAAAAGCTCAACAATCCTAATTTTATTTGGATAGTCTAAATTGGCGGTGGGCTCATCAGCCAGTATAAGCTGTGGATCCCCAGCCAATGCCCTGGCAATAGCAACTCTCTGCTGCTCACCCCCACTCAACTCACTAGGAAAACGATCCATTTTATCGCCCAACCCTACAAACTCCAAGAGCTCCCTAGCCCTCTTAACACGCTCCCTTTTAGATATACCAGCCAATTCAGCGGATAAAACAACGTTTTCAATAGCTGTGAGGGTCGGGATCAAATGAAAAAACTGGAATATTATACCAACATTTTTCCTCCTCCATTTTGTAGCTTGAGAATTCTTTAAACTAGAGATGTCAACGCCGAATACATTTATCCTCCCAGTGGAAGGCTTATCCAAGGCTCCAATAAGATATATCAATGTGGATTTACCTGATCCACTAGGTCCAACCAACGATATAAACTCATTTTTATCTATTTCAAAGGATACATTCTTTAAAGCCTCAACCTTAACCTTACCAACACTATAGATTTTAGATACTTTTTCCACAATTACTTTATCCATACCAGCCCCACCATTATAGATGTTAAAATATTGGTGTATTATAATTGTTTAAATATATTGCCTCGATTCAATTATTATATTTTAAATAAATGTTAGGCTATAATAAAGAGTATTAACTGTGGGAATAATTACTATCAGGTAGGTATGGGGATATGTTGGTTGGTATAACAGGAAGAGAGAGTGGATTATGGGCGGTCTACATCTTATTAGGGATAAATATTGGTGCATTTATAGCAGGTGTTATAGTAACTGGAAGACTAGATTTTAGCGGTACAGATTATGTCTTATTATTTGCATATTTTAAGCTGTGGACATTCCAGTATGGATGGTACTGGCAGTTTATAACCAGTATATTTACCCATCTAAATATTCTCCATATATCCCTAAACATGTTTTTCCTGTATATATTGGGGGTACAGACTGAAAGATTAGTGGGTGGAGAGAAGCTTATATATCTATACCTCCTATCAGGATTCGGAGGAAATATAATGACGACTTTAATTCCATTGTCTATAGGTGGTTTAGGAGCCAGTGGAGCAATATTTGGTATATTCGGATATTTAACCTCATACTACGGGATGTTAGGCGGTAATATCAAGAATATGGTTTTCTATGCCTTCTTTATATTCCTTATAAACTCGTTGATACCTGGTGTCGATATATTGGCGCATCTCGGGGGGTTACTAGTTGGATTAATATGGGGATATATGGATGCAAAGGTCTTTATTAGAGGGGCAAGAGTCTATAGATATATATAATGGCTCCATTAGCATCGATCGATTCTGGAGCTACAAAGACAGATATATTGGTAATTGAGGGAGACTCGATATACTTCAATAGATTTTATAAACCCCTTAATATCCACACCCTCAGTATAAAAGACATTAAAATATCTTTAAAGGAGATAAACGAGTTACTTAACCAATATAACGTTGAAGAGGTCGTATGGGGTCTAGCCGGTCTAGACACAGATAAAGACTATAACCTATGGATAAACCTATTGAAACCATATAAAACTATAAGGCATCGGATATTACATGATGTTGAGATGGCTTTATATGCAGCAGAGCCTAGTGGAAAAGGAGTTTTAGTAGTCTCAGGGACAGGATCAAACGTATATGGATATGACGGAGATAAAAAAATTAAGTGCGGTGACTGGGGAGCATACTATGGAGATGACTTCTCAGGATATAGGGTGGGAAGGGAACTTCTAAACCTCATACTACATATATTTGATGGGAGAATCAACTACGAAGACATCTTTAACGACTTCATTAAATATATAGGTATTGATAGAGAAGAACTTCCAAACTGGATATATAACTTAGATATAAAGGATGTGGCTTCACTATCTAAATATGCATGTATAAATATTGAGGTAGAACCCATAAAGAACATTTTGGATAGGATTCTCAAGGAGATGGAGATGGCTATCACAACAGTCTTAGCTAAAATAGATATCGATTCACCTATACACTATACAGGAGGACTATTCAAATGCAGGTATATATATGATGGATTTATCGAAATATGTAGAGGTAATCACTGGAGAATAGGTAAATACATTGAATATCCAGTCTTGGGAGGGATATCCTACATATTATATAATAGAGGGTATGAAGAAGATGATATAATTAGGTATTGCGAGGAGATATATAAAGAGATTATAAATATTCAAGGTAAATCTAAATAAATGTTTTTATTAAATCTATAGCCATTCTAATTTGGATGATGAATAGGAATGTATTGATAGGTGTATCGATACATATAATTATACTTACCCTCTCTATAATGCTGGGATTATATGATTATATCAATGCATATGAATTTGTAGAGTTAATCTTCGGTGGAGACGGATCCATAGAATATGATTTATATAACAATCTAAAGCTGGTTATCTTCATATTCTCACGGAACTCAGCCACCGCTGCATTGATGCTAGCTACAGGGCCGTTCCTCTCTATACTTAGTATGGTCTCGATCGCGTTTAATGGCTATATAATAGGCGGTGTAGTACAATATAGATTAATTACATATGGAGATCCATTGATAAGAATACTTGGATATCTACTTCCACATGGGGTTGTGGAGCTCCCAACACTGTTAATGGTTGGTGGAATGAGTTTTGACTTGGGGGTCACGCTACTCAGGAATAGAGAGTTGTTAAAGGATAAGATGGGTCGATATCTAAATATATATATTAAATTTATAATCCCTCTACTTCTTCTAGCAGCATTGATAGAGGTGTTTATAACCCCTATTATAGGGTCAATGGTGTAATATATTGCCCACGATATTAAGTAGTAAGACTCTCAAGATAATGGCTATATATTACATTATAATGGGGATAGCCACATCACTAGCTTCACCACTAATCCCCAGTTATGTAGTTGATGTAGGGTTAACCATGTCCGACCTAGGTTTAGCAGCGTCATATTCAGCATTGGCAACTGCAATACTTCTACCAACTATAGGATATATAGGTGATAAATATAGTAGGAAATATGCGTTGTTAACGGCTGTATTCTTCCGGTTATCAGCCTTAGCCATATTCGCCTTAGTAGATGATCCAGTGATGATTATGATGGGATATGCATTAAATGAGTTTGGATTCCTAGTTTATCTACCGATTGCAAGGGCTATAATAAGTGATGCTGTAGGCGAGAAGGGGATGGGGAGAGCCTATGGAGAACTCATCTCGATAGTTAGTCTCATTGAAATCATATTTCCTACAGTATCAGGACAGGTATATCTCATCATTAGAGACTATAGTCTAATGTTTAAAGGAATATTTATCATGGCTTTGATAGCCACACCAATATTATTCTTCCTTGAAGATGATGGAGAGAAATTCCGCTATAGATTCAAGGATATATTTAGACTTACCAATATCGAGAAACGTATATATATCCCAGCTACTTTAGAGAGTGTATCATGGAGAATATGGATATTCCTACTATATCTAGTCCCTAAAGAACGGTTAGGGTTGGGACCGGATATTCTGGGGATTGCCTATACAATCCAGAGTCTAACATGGTTTTTAACACAGTATATCTCGGGATACCTAGTTGATAGGGTTGGTGCCAAGAAAATCTATATATTATCAGATGCTATAGGCATCCCAATCGCATTAATATATACATTCTATTTAACACCTATAACATTTTTAATATCTACAGGATTATTTGGATTGAGTATCTCATTATGGATCCCCGCCTTCACAAGAATGATTTACGAGGCATCTACAGAGGAGACAAGGGCTATAACATATGCCAAGGTAGATAGCCTAAGATATTTGTTTAGTACTCCAGGCTCTCTAATCGGTGGGCATCTATATGACAATATATGGATTGGACTACCATTCCTAATTGGCATAGCATTAATCTCAACCGATCTATATCTAGAGTATAAACTATTTCCAGAGGTATAGACAGGCTAAACCCCGATATAATACCTTGAAACATTAATATTTTACATTGGTAACAATGTATAGTGAATGGGATCCATTAGATGAGATTAGATATACATATGGATATGAACTTAAAGACAAAAAAATTCTTTTGATACCGACGGGGAGTATAGCAGCCTTTAAGACCCCTGAATTGGTGAGGCTCCTCATTAGACATGGTGCAGATGTATATATACTCCCAAGTAGAGAAGCCTTAAAATATGTATCTATAGATACTTTGAAATGGGCATCTGGAGGAAAGGTTCTAGACGGGTTTACCTATAGAGCTGAACATATCTATATGATTAAGGATATGGATCTTATAGCCGTTATACCAGCCACAGCCAATATAATAAGTAAGGCTGCATATGGAATAGCTGATACAGATGCATCACTCGCCATCCATTCAGCGATGGGATATGGGAAACCTATTGTTATGGCTCCGGTTATGCATATAAACATGTATAGAAATCCATTTTATAAAGAGGCTGTAAATAGACTTGAGGAATATGGGGTTAAATTTATTGCCCCGGATATTAAAGAGGATAAAGCTAAACTGAGGGATCTTAATTATATAAAATCATATCTAATCTCTATATTAACGGATAAGATACTTGATGGACTCAAAATACTTGTCTCTGCAGGTCCCACAATAGAATATATAGACCCTGTTAGGATTATAACAAATAAAAGTAGTGGGAAGATGGGGGTATATATAGCTGAAGAAGCCTATATGATGGGTGCAAAAGTAAAGTTGATAGCGGGGAACATATCTATAAATCCCTATGAAGACCTTGATGTAACATATGTAGAGACTACTGAAGAGATGTATTATGCGGTGATGGAGGAATTATCGAATGGATATGACATATTTATAAGTGCATCTGCACCGGTTGATTATAGACCTTCTACCACCGAGAAAAATAAGATAGAATCTATTGAGAGGAATAGGTTGGATTTAGAACTTATACTCACACCAAAGATTGTCTCTGATGCCAGAAGGAGATTTGAGAAACTATTTATAGTATCTTTTAAGGCGTTATACAACGTATCCAACGATGAACTATATAAAAAAGCATTGGAACACTTAAAAAGATATGGATTTGACGTTGTAGTAGCTAATGATGTAGCTAGGAAGGGGGTTGGGTTCCAATCTGATGAAAATGAGATTTTAATTATAGATAGTGAAGGAAATAAGCTATTCTATGGTAGGGGAAGTAAGAGGGTGCTAGCCCGAAAGCTTCTCCAGATAGTCAATCAAATATATCGTAGTCGGTGACCCTCTCAACTATATACAGCATAACTTCTTTAAGGACTTTAATATTGTCATAATCCTCCAATATCTTCTCACATACATCAACTCCATGATATGATATCTTATCCATATAACGTGTTAATATGGGAAAAGCCCTAACTAGATTATCTACTATAGTGATGTCCGAATCCATTGCTGTCCTAGATAGTGGATTAAGATCTATAGATATCACCTTCTTCCCAAGCCTCCTAAGACCTATAGGCATATCACCATCTTCGATCATTACCAAGACCGTATCGGAAGAATATATACCATCTCGAGATACAAATCGTCTACTACTAGATACCGTTGGCAACCCAACATCATATTCATCATATATCTTTATATTATATGATTCGAATAGCTCACGTAACTTTACAACACGTTCCCTTGAGTAGTGGAATAGATTTATCTCGATTGGAAAACCATATTTCTCAGCAAATAAACCTATATCTTCATGGGCTAGAGCAGCTGAATTACCGTTGACGGCG
>DQVL01000061.1 GCA_015661745.1 Thermoprotei archaeon
AGCTTAGCTATTATCTCCCGTGTCCTATTAACAAGATCTTCCATATCCAAGTCAAAATATATCGCCACCTTCTCCCAGTGCCTAGCTTGGAGTATCCGATTTATCAATACATACTCCCATTGCCTAGGAATCCTAACCCTTTTATCAGGGCTCCTCATAAAATGTGTTTTAACAACTTCTCTGATCGCGTCGAATGCACCTCCAAATGCCATCCCACCATATATATACATTTTAAGCCTCTCTTTCTGGCTACCATCAAGCCTCGGAGAATAGTTTATCACCCATCTATCCATAGAAAGAAGTTGATACGCGAGTTTTGGATCTAGATTGAAGTGGCACTCTAATAGAGTCTCCATCAATAGCTTCTTAAAATCAAGCCTAGCCCTCTTAACAACTTTCTTGGCTCTTCCACTAAGTGGTTTGACTACAACCGTACTAAATTCTCCAGATACTGGATTCCTAACTGGGCTTAGGTAGAGAGGGGAATAGCCATTTCTCCACCAGAAATCTAGTAGCTCTATAGTTGCCCCGAAACTGGCTCCTAACCAGTCAATATCTGATTCCTCAGCCTCCCTCTGAAGATACTTAAGAGCTTCACTACCAACCCCTCGCCTCATAATATCGGGATGAGTAGCTATCCTAACTATCCTAATCCCCCTCATCCATGCGATATCCCTAATATATGGATAATATCTAATCAGGATTGTTGGGATAACATGTCCAGATGGGGGGTCACCAGCTAATGTCCTATATACATCTTTATCTGACATCAACCCTTCATATGCAAGATGTAGACTATTTATTACATGGCCTTTATAAGTCAATAATCTTATGAAGTGATGGGGCGCGTCAGACAAAATCATGATATCATTTGGACGGTTCCTATAATGGGCATATATATAGATTCCAATATACTCTCTAAGTAGATTAGGATATTTAAAGAGTAGTTCATCAGCCTCAAACCTCTTGTATCTTAGCTTTCTAACATCTAAGTCTTTAAAATCTTCATCATTGAATTTATATGGATCAGCATCTAAAAAGAATGTTTTAAATAGCCACCTCTCAATTGGGTCGTTAGGCGCATATCTAATCGGCTCCCTCATATGAACCTCGATAAGCCTATCTCCATATATACTTCTAATGAGTGGTAGAAACCTTATTTGAAAGCCTCTACCGGCACCTTCATATCCATGTAATGTACTTGAGAATATCGTTCTATCAAACTTCTCCGCTATATGAGTAAGTATATGTGTCGGTATCGCACTCGCCTCATCAACAACCACTAGGTCAGCCTTAGTCTTAAAAGCCTGAGGTGGAGAGACATATGAAATCTTTCCCAATACACTATTAATCTCTATTATATCGCCACCGGATCTCTTAATATTATGTTTTACATTCAAATCTTTAAATACCTGCCTTATGAATGAGAAGACCTCCCTACAATTCAAGGGGTCAGGCGCCGAAACCAATACCTTAATCTTACTCTCTTTAGATGCCTTCCTAACCATATATCCTGCAATGCCTAAGCCTATAGAGGCGGATTTTCCACGCCCACGATCAGCAATAATTAATACAGACCCCCTACCCATTCTACTCAGTCTATCAATAGAATTTATTACCGCTACTTGATCCTGTGTTAAAGCATATTGATATATCCTTTCATCAAATACATAATCCCTAGGTAGATCCGGCTTTACACGTCTATATTCCCCAGTCTTTAAATCATCACCTACTAGACCATCCCCCTCAAGAAAGAATATACCGGGACTTTCCTCAAGACTCTCGACAAAAAATTTTAGGAAGTGAGTCTTAACATCATCTATTGTATAGGGGGAGGTAACCATAATATGATGGAATGGTGTCTTCATAGACTTCCATTTATCCCTATCCGGAGCTAATAAGAATATAATTCCCCCGCCCCTGACAACCTCTATAAGCCTACCTACATCATTAGGTCTCATATCAATACGTAGATCAATTATAAGCATATCCCATGTAGTACCTAGAATCCTATTAAGATCCTTAAACTGTAGATATTGGTAACTAACACCTTCAGGAAGTTTCTCCACAACCTCCCTAACAACTCTATTATCGTTTAAACCCTCTTTTCCACTAATTAGATATCTATAGTTTCCACCCCTCAATACATGATATCTATTTATAAGGTCGACAAGCGTATCTACATCTGGATCTTCTATAACTACTATCCTACGGTGAAACTCTCGTAGATTATTTAGCGATATATCTTCAAACGATATTTTGCCACTCACTCTCATCGCATTCAAATATATCGGTCACCAACAAATTAAACTTGTGATACACCACATAATATATGGGTTGTTAGCTTCCCATGTAACACTGTATATCTACAATTAATTTTATATCCATTCATCTCCAAAGCCTCTCTAAAATATCTAGCCATACTCGTTATAACAACGATTTTCCTAATCCCTAGGACTCTAAGTTCCGAAACTACATCTCTATACAACTCTGGTATAATATGGTTCCTCGTCATCCTTATACCATATGGTGGGTTAAATACGGCTACTCCACCATTTAAACCACCTAAATAATTACTTAACCTCCTAGCATCATAGGAAAAAAATTTTATATATTCATCAACCTCTGCAGACTCAGCATTTCTTTTTGCCCCCCTCATATATACAGGGGATATATCATTATATATTATGGGTTCTCCATATACCTCATCAATCCTGGACTCAAAAGCCTCTGACCTCCTCTCATAATAGACTTCACTGTCATAATACGGTATATCCACCAATGGATGGGATTCCCGATAGAGTCCAGGTGCAATCCTATATTTTATTAAAGCGGCCTCGATAGGTATTGTACCTCCTCCAGCCATTGGATCAATAAAAACTTCATCCTTATAACCCGATAGATATATCATTGCAGATGCTAGACATGTCTTTATAGATGCTGGATGATTGAATACTCGATATCTCCTTATATGTAGGCTCTCACCAACTATATTGACACCAAATAAATATTCGTCGTTAACTATCCTGAGAATATATTCTATATCTGGCCTCCCTAGATCCACCTTCACATCATATCCAGCCCTATTCAACGCACGATATACTGAAGCTCCTACAACTCTATTTACATCTAAACTTGTGAAGGAGTGTGATCCATATCTAGTCGTCCTCAAAGCAAAGGATCCTTTAATGCCAAAGAGCTTCAGATCATTCCTCTCAATCTTCTTTGATAAATCATCTAAATCCCTGAAGTTTCCTCTGTCGATTACATGAATAACTTTATATATCGTTCTACCCCATAATATTAGGTCTATCACTTTCTACATATCGAGGTTAACATATAATATATTATCGACTTGCTTTGGATATACACCAGTTATATCATAGACCTCCCTAGAGACTATCTCACCTATACCTTTAGATATTGTTATAGCGTATTCTGGATACATCTCCGTTTTTTAACATACCCACTCTTATTTTTATGTAGATACTCATGAATATAGATGATATTATACAGAGAGCTGCATCCATAACTAGGGATGATATAGATGATCTTATCCAGATGATGAGAAATATCATTGAAGATGGATTCTTCTCCAACGTATATATTAGGGGTGGAGTAGCATATACAGATGATATAGATACAGCATATATCTTCGGAGATGTACATGGTGACTTTGACACCCTGGCTAAGCTTGTCAGGATGGTTCCACCTGGAGAGACATTGATATTCCTTGGGGACATCCTAGATAGGGGAGGTAAGCAGTTGGAGGCTCTATATCTAATTCTAAGCCTTACCAAACTCTATAACGTCCTAATACTAAGGGGAAACCATGAGCCGCCTGAATGGCTCATACCATTTCCACATGACTTCCCACACCATATAAAGCTTAAGGTGGGTAGAGACTGGAGACTTGTCTATAAAACATTTCTCAATCTATTTGATCAACTGCCACATGCAGGGGTATTAAACAATGAGATATTCCTTGTACATGGGGGAATACCTGTAACTGCAGAGTCATTAGATGATATAGAGAATCCAAATAAAAATGTATTAACTGAGATATTATGGAATGATCCATTTGATGGATATGGTATTAGACCAAGTTATAGAGGAGTTGGATATCTATTTGGTGAAGACGTAACAAGAACGTTTCTCATGACTACCGGGCTTAAAGCTGTAGTCAGAGGACATGAACCTGTCGACGGCTATAAAATTATGCATGGGGGTAGACTTGTAACCATATTCAGTCGATTAGGCGAACCATATAACAATACTAAAGCCTCTATATATCTATATAAAAGAGGGTTTAGAGGGTTCGAAGATAAAGATTTTATAAGCATTGGGTTATCAACCCATGAAAAACATCTTTAAAAACTTTGTAGATATCATCTGTATAGAGCACTATATATACATGTTCTATATTTATAGCATGCTTAGAATAGTCTATAACGGCGCTTAACATAGCCTCTGCCGATACCTTAGGAGGAACTTTATATACACCGGTTGAAATAGCTGGAAAAGCTATTGAACGCATTCCAAGTTCATCCGCCAAAGTCAATGAATTCATTACAGCTGTATATATCTTCTTGTATTCACCTCCTTCACCATATATTGGACCAACCGTATGAATAACTATTTTAGCCTCTAAATTCCCTGCAGGGGTATATACAGCGTCACCCACATTTAGTGGTCCCCGCTCCCTAATAATCTTATCCGACTCAATCTGTATAATAGGTCCACCCCTCTTAAGTATTGCCCCGGCAACCCCACCACCATGTCTAAGAAACTTATTTGCAGCGTTTACTATGGCGTCAACCCTAAACCCAGTTATATCTCCTTTAACGATGGATATATAGTATCTACCACATTTTACTGTCTCCATGTAAGATTTTTTATATGTCTAGTTATATCAATGATGAGGAGATATAAATTCAGATATGAAGGTATATGAGGCTATAGCAGAATTTATCTCTAAACTTGGTTATAACCATGTATACACAATTCCAGGGACCCATATATACCATCTAAATCATAGTCTAAATGAAGTAAATGTAATGAATATCATCTTTAGACATGAGATGGGGACGACGATGGCTGCAGATGCATATGGAAGGTTAACTGGTGAACCGGGTATTGCAGTCGATACAGCTGGACCAGGCATTTTAAATGGATTATCTGGAGTTGGACAGGCATTTGCAGAGGCAAGTCCACTCATTTATATAACAGGTGAGACTAGAAAAAATGAGTATTTCGGTTTCCATGGATTAGATAATCCCTTATATACTTCAAGGGCCTCCATCCCCGTTACAAAGGCGACCCACTTAGCTAGAGACCCTAAAGATGCTTATGAAGCTCTTAAAAAACTATATACAATATCGATCTTGGGACGTAGGGGGCCAGTACATCTAGCCATTCCATATGAGATTTTACAGGGGGATATAGAGGGTGTAGACCATGAAATAGATTCTTTATATAGCTATGAAGAGACCCCGAAGGAATTTATCTCCTTCATTAATGAGAGATATAGAGGCAAGAAGGTTCTATATGTATTAGGTCCAGAAGTATATGTAGAGCATAGAGATAAGATAGATAGTTTACTTAAAGATAAGTTATTCCTCACAACTACATCAATGACTGGATTTATACCTCAAAACCATGACGGATATATTGGTTTCATAGAGAAAAATTTCCAGGTATATCCACCTGCAGAGAAGGTTTTGAAGATGGTTGACATAGTAGTATTAATAGGTTTAGATCCAAGGTCACCTGAAACCAATCTAATAAAGAGGATAAATAACTCGCTAGAGATAGATACGATACAAATGTCATGGATATATAGATTAGATGAGATATGGGGTAATACAGAGGAGGACTGGACAATAAAAAGGTATAGATATGGATACTCATTTAGGGGAGATATAATTGGATTCTTAGAACAGCTTTCAACATTAGATACTCCAAAACTGGATATCGACATTAATAAACTAAAGATGGAGAGGCGTGATGAAGCTTACAACATAATATCACATGAGAAATCAAGTTTTATCCATCAAGGAAGACTGGCATATACACTATCAAATATGGATATAGATGGATATGTAATTACATGTGACACAGGTGGAAATGAACAGTGGATAAGAGAGTTTATAGCCCCCTATAGATTAGTTAGATACCTATATTCAGGGGGATTCGGAGCCATTGGATATAGCCTACCGGCATCAATAGGTGCATACATGGCTATAAATAAAACGGGATATAGAGGAGTAATCTCAGTCGTAGGAGATGGAAGTATATTGATGAGTCTACAGGAACTCAAAACAATAGTAGAATATGATATTAATGTTAAGATAATAGTGTTTAACGACTCATCATATGGGATATTGGAGATGTTAAGTAAGAGAGATATTGGGGTGGAGATCAAAGGTGATATAGGATCGGTAGATTTCTCAAAGGTTTCAGAGGGTATTGGTATGGAGGCATTGAGGGTAGAGGATGAAGAATATGTCGAAGAGGCTATAAAAGATTTACTTAGAAGTAGTAAAGCTATGTTATTAGATATAAGAACAAGTCCTAAAGAGGTTCCAACCCTCCTAAGAAAATAATTTTATACTAATCCAAATCTAGCTAAACTATTTTTTAGATTTTCAACAACCTTTATAAGATATTCAACAGCTCTATCCATATCTATAATTCTAAGGATCATCCTATGTCTCCATAGTATCTGTTGATACTCTCGGTCAATAAACCTGGTGAAAACCCGTTTAAGTTCATCGGGAACCATAAGTTCACCATCTTTAATAAATATATCTACATAACACCATGTATATGCATCTTCTTTATAGTCACTAGCATTCGCCAGGTCAAATGAGATGATGAAGGGGGAATCGTCTGAAGTTATATTAACACGATTTTTTTTATCCTCAATCCGAAAATCAACTTCTTTATACCCTAAATTTTTAAAATCATTTCTAACTAGATACTCGACTATCGCCCTACGCCTCTTAATATTTAAATCTGAAAGATTAGAAATACTCCTTCACCACCTTCAAACCTCGGATAGACATACATTCTAAATAGATAATATATTTTATATTTAACTACATATGAGACACCTAATAATTTAAAGATAATTATTTGAAAGATAATATATGTGTCTCAACATTTCGGTGTGAATAATGTCGTATGACTTAACTCTACAAAATATAATTAAGGAATACTTCTCGGATATGCTAAGGATAAAACCGGAGCTTGGTATAGAGATGGATATCAACGTTGGATCTGGACTCTCTAACATGTCTATTGAGACCCTAGATAGAGAGAGAGGTTTAATCGAATTAACCCTTGATAAACTCAAGGATATAGATTTTGAAGAATTGAGTATAGAAGGTAAGGCCTACTACCTAAGCTTCTACGACTATCTAAGACTCAGAAAATTTTTCCTTGATGAGTGGCAGATATGGAGAATGTATCCAGAGGCATTGGAGAATATCGTAAAGATAATAGGTATCATCATATCAAATCCAAAATATCCGTTGGATGAAAAGATAAAGATGATTGGTGAATATATCAATGACCTACCATCCTATCTTGAGATGAGTAAGACTAGATTAAAACGCCCAGTAAGACTCTTTGTAGATATGGGTATATTAATGATTACATATTTGAAACAAATTCTAGCCTATATAAAGGATGAAGCGGGTAAAGACCCCAAGTCTACCAAAGCCTTTAGTAAATTGTCACAGGTCTTCGAACGGTCTGAGGAGGCGTTAGATAAATATATGGATTGGCTAGTAAATCTTAGGGGGCGTGAGATATTTGAGGTGAGTATGGGTTTCGAAGCGTTTGAAAAGCTGATTAAGATAAGGAGGTTAGGTAATGATCTATGGAATGTACATAATTTTATCAAGGAAGATATTAATGAGTTACATGACGAGATTATAAGAAGATTGAGGAATAACAATTTATCCTCAATAAATGATTATCTAGAAAGTATTAGAGAGATGCACCCTACAGACCCCTATAAAATAGTATCTGAATATGAGAATTCATTTATAGAAA
>DQVL01000045.1 GCA_015661745.1 Thermoprotei archaeon
AGCTCAGCTTAAACGACCAGGTATATATGCATATAGTGGACATTTTAGGAAGGGTGATATAGTTGCTTTATTCACTAAGAGATGTGAGTTAGTAGCTGTTACTAAAATGTTATATTCATTAGATGAAATACTTAGGATGGAGAAAGGCGTTATATCAGAGACGCTAAGGGTATTTATAGATAGGGATGCTTATCCAAAAATGTGGACTAAGAGCCAATAGACTTGATTACGATGCAATGTAAATAGAATAGCTTTTATTTTAATAGCAAAATCTTTTAATATTTGAATTTAGTTGTGAGTTGAGTTGCCGGGATGCCCGAGAGGACTAAGGGGTCGAGAATTTATTCGCCCAAGCCTGGAGCCTCGATTGCAGAAAGCCGATGGGGCTCTGCTCCGCGTGGGTTCGAATCCCACTCCCGGCGCCACATTATTATCATATTCTAATCTTTCTTTCTAGAGCCTTTTCTATTGATTTTATGTATTCAATAGGTCTTCCAACGTCGATTCTACAACTCTCATTGATTTTTATTGCATATGCTGTATACCCCTTCTTAAGCAATCTATTTATAGCATCTATTAATTCCCATTCCACACCCATATTTCTAAGGTAATTCATTTCATCCAGTAAATCCTTTGTCATTACATATATTGCTGTGATAGCTAGATTTGATGTGGGGGTTGTTGGCTTCTCAATCAGGTTGTCAACTCTATATATATTTCTTTCTATTTCTCTACCTATAATTACCCCATAATGTCTTGGGTCTACAACCTCTTCTACATAGAATACAAGGTCTGAATTAAATTTCTTTTTTATGGCTATAAGCTTTTCTATATAATTTTTATCTCTTTCATCATCGATGATGAAATCATCTCCTGGATGGATTATAAAGTCGTTTCTAATATATTCTTTAGCTTGATATATTGCATCACCGAATCCCCGTGGAATATCTTGATATTTAAATGTTATATTTATATTACTCAAAACTTTATAGAAATTTTCAAAAATATGGGCTTCGAACTCCTTATTTTCTGATTTCCTAAGGAACTCTATAAAACTATAATCGATAGTCAAATAGTTCTTTATAATCTCTTTATTTCTAGATAATACGATAACATAATCTCTAATCCCCGCTTGATATAATTTCAAAAGTATCAGATGTAATAAAGGAATTAGTACCATTCTACCTTTATATTCTACTGGGATAGGAAGTAACTCCTTGGGTATTACCTTTGTCGTAGGCATCATCCTAATTCCAAGGCCCGCAACAGGAATAATAGATATTAAATCCCTATTCATATACTCCACATTTCAGGAATTAATTAATAATATCTTATAATAATTTTCTGGAACCTAAGTATATTTATTGTAATAAATACATTGTGGAGCCCCGGGCGGGATTCGAACCCGCGGCCTCCGGCTATTTGGATACTATATACCAAGCCGGCGCTCTACCGCTAAGCTACCGGGGCTTCATATAAATTGCATAGATGTGGAGATAGTTAAATTCTTTTCATTTTTGAATCGAAGTTAATATGTATACTTACACATATTACTTATTATATGTCGTCTGGCAACAATTATTATGTATCCACTATTTCACTTTTACATAAACTCTAACATTAATGGATGGACTTTTGTTTTTATTATATAATTATTCCAACAATTTTTGGTGATATAAAGTCTTTCTAAATAAAACAGGTTATGTTTTACTTATTCTCTATTATGTTTTCCAGATACACTTTTGAGTGGAGGTAATATCTATCGAACTAGACTTCAGTAGATATGCTTTTAATTCTTCTCCATAATTTATCGCCCTTGTAATGGAGAATTTCAACTATCTTCCCTTTATTCATCATTTTTATCTCGCTACTTGAATATAGTGTTTTTCCAAGAGCTAAATATGAATTATTATATTTTATAACGACCAGTTTATCCTTTTCAAATTCGTCTAGGTTCTTAACACCTGGAGCCATGAGATCTGCACCTCTCAACACAGCCTTGGCGGCCCCCTCATCTACGGTTATTGACGGTATATCTTCAAAACAGGATATGGTCTCTAAAAATGGTATGTAATATTTGTTAAATGAAATTATTATCGCGTTACATACATCGGTTTTTAATAGATAATATCGCCTATCCAGTTCTTTATCCACATATACAATTGACTCTATAATATTCTTTGAAATTAATGTAAAACCTATATTCTCTATGAAAGATATTATCCTTCTAGTCTTTTTTGAACTTACTGGCTGTCTAACAAACATTTTTGACCCCATATTCATATATCTATCATTTATACACAATTTATGAGGCATATACCTTGGTATAGTCACTAAATATAAAGGTCAATAATAATCTAAATATTGGATACAAATAACAATAGTAAAGATATAAATTAAATGAGAAAAAAATAATTATACCTGTTGTGGGGCCGTAGCTCAGCCTGGGAGAGCACCCGGCTGAAGTTAAAAGGCCTGATGGCCATTTAGATACCGGGGTGTCGTGGGTTCAAATCCCACCGGCCCCATAACATAAATATAATTTAATGGATGACACTCGACATTTTAATCATTCTTATATAGGCTATACTTCATAATTTTAATCCTTTGATAAAAATGATAGTAATGCCGCCGGCGGGATTCGAACCCGCGGCCTCCCGGTTGCCCATTACATCATCCCATTGTCAGCGCTCATAATTAATCAATAAATTATGAGCCGGGCGCTCCACCATTGAGCTACGGCGGCATTCATTAATTAGTAATCATGTAAATATGTTATTAAAATTTTCTTAATTATAATTATCTAAGGAGTTTAAAGTCTATTGTTGTGGTGGACCCGCCGGGAATTGAACCCGGGACCTCCGCCTTGCGAGGGCGGCGTCCTACCACTAGACCACGGGCCCACAAATCTTTATGATAGTATCTTATGTAGTTTTATACTTCTCAATATAAAATTTAAATCATGTTTCTTTAATGTCGTTAGTATTTGGAATTATATAGCGCATAGAAGTCTTTATAAAATAGTTTACTATGTTTATTTCAATAGTTATTGTATGGAGGTGTTTATTTATATATGGTAAGTGTTAAGGATGTCCCAGCCGATATACTCATCGAGAGGCTGTCAAAATATATAAAAGAGAATGTATCAGAGGTTAAACCACCTAAATGGGCGTTATTTGTTAAAACTGGTAGGTCGCGAGAGCGTCCTCCAGATGATCCAAATTGGTGGTATATCCGTGCGGCATCTATTTTAAGAAAAATATATGTATATGGGCCATTAAGTATTAAAGATTTAAGGAGGATGTATGGCGGCCGTAAAGATAGGGGGGTGAAGCCAGAACATTTTTATATGTCTGGAGGAAGTATAATTAGGAACATCCTTCATCAGCTTGAGGCGGCGGGGTTTGTCGAGAAAAGGAAGGAGGGTAGAGTATTATCTCCTAAAGGTAGGTCTATTTTGGATAAATTGAGTGCTGAGATCTATAAAGAGAAACCTGTATTAAAATGGTATGAGATATATAATGTTGAAGAAGGTGATTAAAACTATGTACCCTAATATGAATAATAGTTCAGACGATGAGAGAAAAAAGGAAGAGGAGGCTATTAAAGAATCAGTTGTCCGTCGATACTTATCCCCTAGGGCAAGAGAGAGATTAAATAATTTAGCGCTTGTTAATCCAGCCCTAGTTAAACAGGTGAAGGACCTTATATATAATCTTGCGATATCGGGTAGATTAAGTGAACCATTAACCGATAGCCAACTTAAAGAACTACTTTATCGTATACAAAGTGGTAGAAAGAGAGAGTATCGTTTTAGGGGGTTATGGTGAAATGGCGAGGTATAAGCCCCTATCTTTTAAGATACGGCTTGGTAGAGCTAAAAAAACAAACAAATCACCTCCAGTATGGGTGATTGCCCGTACATCAGGCCGCGTAAGAAGTAATCCTAAAAGAAGACATTGGAGAAGAACAAAGCTTAAGTTGAGAACAAAGGAAGGTTTTTTTGATTAGGTGATAAAATATGTCTAGAGAGTATAAACCAAATTCTGAGGATGAATCAGTAGAAAAATCTGAATCCTTAGTTGATGAGGAATCGGACAAAGCGGTAGAGTTGGACACCGAGTTGAAGAAGGAGGCGTTTACTGAGCCGTCATTTATTCCCGAAGATGTAGTTATTAGAGATGAGAGAATATACACGATTCCATTATGGAGGTCGTGGGTATCGGGTAGAGGATATAGACGGGCCAATAAAGCAGTTAGATATCTTATAAAATTCGTTTCTAGACATATGCGTAGTATGGATATAAAGGTGTCACCAAAGGTTAATGAGATTATATGGAGTAGAGGAATTAGAAATCCTCCTAGGAGGATTAAAGTAAAAGTGGTATTGGGGAGTGATCAAGTCGTATACGTTCTTCCCGTTGATGAAGATGTAGAGTAATGTTGAAGATTAAAATATTTGGTTCTTCTAATATAGGATTGTATTTATATGCAACCAATAAATATCTTCTCTACCATTCTTCAATTCCAAATAAGAAGGTTGAGATGGTCACTAAGGAGTTAAAGGTCCCTCCAATTAAGTTATATCTTACAGACACCCTTATTACAGCTCCGTTTATAGTTGGAAATAGTAATGGATTGTTAATTCCTGATATTTTTGAGGATTTCGCGCTTGAACAGTTGAAGAAGGATGTCAGAGACCTAGATATTAATGTGGCTATAATAAGTTCGAAATATAATGCATTAGGTAATATAATAGTAGCAAATGACCATGGTGCTTTAATATCTCCAATAATTCCATTTAGTTTAAAGAAGATGATAAGTGATGCATTAGATGTCGAGGTATCCACGATAACTGTTGGACGCTTTAGTTATATAGGGTCTTTGGTTGTGACGAATAGTAAAAGTGGCTTGGTTGCTCCAATGGTTAGGGAGGATGAGAAAGAAATTCTTGAGGATCTTCTTAAGGTGAAACTGTATGAAGGGACTATAAATGGTGGTGGCGAATTTATTAAATTAGGTTTGGTTGTTAATGATTATGGTGTCGTAGTAGGTGATGCTACTTCGGGGGCTGAATTAATGAATATATCATCTGTGTTTGAGGGTGATTAGAGAATGGGAGAAGATAGGTTGTCTAAACTGGTTTTAGAGCAGAGAAACATTACTCAATTGATGGAAAACGTTTACAATGAAATTATAACACTCCAAAATTCTGTAGAAGAACGTCGAAGGGCGCTCCAGTTTTTAGAAATGTTTTCAGAATTGAATAAAGATTTAGAAGTCTTATTTCCTATAGGTGGTGGATTGTATTTAAAGGCTAATATCCCAAACCAAAAATCAATATTCTCAAACGTTGGTGGTCAAATATTTTTAGACAAGGAGATAGAGGAGGTAATTCCTCAGATTAAAACCTCATTGGAAAAGTTAAATAAGCTTTTAGAAGAGAGACGTCAATTACTAAATTCTTTGAAGACGAGATATGATGAGATATCGGCTGAATTAACAGAAATATATTTTAAGGCTTCGGGGAGGAAAAAATAGGGATGTTTAAGATATTCAGAGAAAGATTTGATTCTATTATATCCTCTTTAAAGTTGAAGTCCCTCTCGAGAAATGAATTAGAGAGATTTAGGGATGACTTTATAATGTTTCTTATTGAAAGTGATGTTGCGTTTGAAGTAGCAGAAAAAATATTTGATGATTTTCTCATTGAAGTTGAGGAATATAGGATAAATAGATTTTCTGACTTGAACAATGAGTTGAGGGCGATCTTTAGAGGATACATATATAGGCTATTTAAATCTTTAGAATCAACCCCCCTAGAAAACAGAATAAGAGAATCCAACTCAACTCCCTATAAAATAATGTTTGTTGGCGTAAATGGGGTTGGAAAAACTACTTCATTGGCTAAAGTTGCTTATAGGCTTAAAAGAGCTGGCCTCCTCCCCCTCTTGGTATGTTCAGATACATTTAGAGCCGGCGCTATAGAGCAGTTAAAAATACATGCTAAAAGACTTTCCATACCTATATTTCCATCGAAGTATGGACATGATCCTGCCGCCGTTGCATATGATGCCATCTCTTATGCTAGGAACCGTAGGTATGACGTTGTTTTAATTGATACCGCAGGACGTCAATATTCAAATATAAATCTGATGAATGAGTTGTCAAAGATCTCTAGAATAAATAATCCCGATGAAATTTTCCTGGTGTTAGACTCCATCACAGGATATGATGCATATGTTCAAGCTAAGGAATTTAATAATCACATAGGAATTGACTATATGATTTTTTCTAAAGTGGATGCAGATGTGAAGGGTGGAGCGATACTTACCGTGACCTATGAATTGAGAAAGCCAATTCAATATATAGGTGTTGGTCAAGGGTATGAAGATTTAGAGCCCTTTAATAGTGAAAGAATAATTAAGTTAATGTTTGGTGAATAGCGTGGTGATGCATTTTCTTTCTTTATTAGATTTCTCTAGGGATATAATCTATAAAATAATAACTTATACAGAAAACATAAAGGGTGGTTCTATAAATGTTGAAGGGATCTTGGAAGGTAAGATAATGGGTATGATATTTGAAAAGCCATCAACTAGGACCAGAGTTTCTTTTGAAGTTGCTATGAAGCAGCTAGGTGGTGACGCTATATACCTCCCAACTAGTACTTTACAACTTAGTAGAGGAGAGTCATTAAAGGATACTGCGAAAGTATTGAGTAGATATCTAGATATCTTGATGGCGAGGGTATATAAACATGAGACTCTTGAAGAACTTGCAAAATATTCTGATATTCCCGTTATAAACGGGCTGTCGGACCTTGAGCATCCCGTTCAAATAGTGTCTGATTTCTATACAATATATGAATATTTCGGTAAGTTACATAGAATAAAAATTTCATATGTTGGTGATGGAAATAACAATGTAGCGAGGTCTCTTGCCATCGGCTGTGCACTATTAGGTATAGATCTTGCTATGGCATCCCCCCGTGAATATACAATTTCAGAAAGTTTCCTAAGAGAGTTATTTAATAGAATCCCCGGATCAGAAAAATACATCTCCATTTATCAAGATCCATATGATGCTGTTGTTGGTGCCGATGTAATATATACTGATACATTTATCTCCATGGGTATGGAGTCTGAAACAGAGGAACGTCTCAGGATATTCTTGCCTAAGTATCAGGTAACGATGGATCTTCTAAATTCTACTGGGAAAGACACTGTATTTATGCATTGTCTCCCAGCACATAGAGGACATGAAGTCACTGATGAGGTTATTGATTCGGAAAACAGTATAGTATATGACCAGGCTGAAAATAGGCTTCATACTCAGAAGACGATTATACTTTATCTCCTAGGTTATCTCTAGCATATTTGAGATGTTTTCCTTAATATATAGTAAAAAGGATGTGGCAAGCCTTACGTTGTATGAAGCGTTTAAAGAGGTCGAGAGGTCATTTAATAATCTAGATATCTACTTCTACGAGTATCCATTGGAAGTAGTATATGCTGATAGGGTGGATCAATATCTCCCAAGAGATGTAGAGACAATTATTTTTCTATCTAGACATAGCGCTAAATCTAATGTACCTACTATATCGGTTCATACACCAGGAAATTTCGGTGAGAATAGACTTGGTGGAAGGCCTTATGAATTAGCTATAGCAAATCCATGTTTAATAGGATACATACTTAGGGAGTACCAAAAAAATATTGTAAACTATAATCTTAACTATACTCCTACTCTTGAGGTAACTCATCACGGACCCACTGACCTTAGGGTCCCAGCTTTATTCGTTGAACTCGGGCCTCAGGAATCTAATTGGAGGGATAAGGTTGCTGCCGAGTGTATTGCATTATCTGTATTTAATGCATTATCAAAATACATATATAATAGAAATTGTATTAAGGCATTAGGTATTGGCGGGCCACACTATAGTCCAAACTTTACTAAGTATATTCTGAAAAATGATAATGTAGGTATAGGTCACATCATTTCGAAATACGTCTTTAATGATTTTTCAGAGAAAATAGTTGAGAAAGCAATTAACTTTAATGGTGGTATAGACTTGGTTTTAATAGATTGGAAGGGGTTAAAGGGGTTTGTGAGGCAGAGGTTATTAGAATATCTTAATAAGAGAAACATAAACTTCGTAAAATTATAGTTGTAATAGAATAATTATATATATAACATTTGGATTCTGTATTTCATTGAGGGTTGGGTAGATGAAAGACAAGATTATTAACACACTTAAATTAGCTAAGAAACCAAGTAAAAGGGAGTTTATTGAATATACGAAACTAATATTTATTGGTATTGGGCTATTGGGGTCGATCGGCTTCGTAATATGGTATATCTTCGATTTATTTATCGTAGTCTAAGTGGGTGGATGGTATGGAAGGGGATGGTAAAAGCAGGTTTTTCCTAGTTAAAACAGTAGGGGGAGAAGAGGAGAGTGTTGCTCGAATAACAGAACTACGTATCAAGTCTTCAGAGGGTAAGATCAAGGTAAAGAGTATTATAATTCCCCCCGGGATGAAGGGAACGTTAATTGTAGAGGCTGAAAGATATTCAGATGTCTTTAATGCATTTGAAGGAATTAAGAACTTTAAGAGGATTCTCCCCGGTCTTGTACAGTTAAATGAAATTAAGAATATAGTTACACAGGAGAAGGTTGAAGAGTTGAATGTGGGTGATATTGTTGAAATTATTGCTGGACCATTTAAGGGGATGAAGGCTAAAGTTGTTAATATTAGGGAAAAAGATGAAGTAGTTATTCATTTAAGTGATGCGTCAGCATCACCTATTCCGATAGTAATTTCGAAGGATTATTTAAGGAAGGCTTGATACATTGATGGTGGATATATATGAGTGGAAATAAACAGGTTGTGGATGTACTTATATCTGGTGGTGAAGCTACTGCTGGCCCACCTTTAGGACCGAAACTTGGGCCTTTAGGAATAAATGTCAAAGCCGTTGTCGACAGAATCAATGAGTTGACTAAAGATTTCAGGGGAATGAAAGTGCCAGTAAAGATAATTGTTGATGTGGACACCAAAGAGTTTCAGGTGGAGGTTGGAATCCCCACAGTTTCTGCATTAATAGCTAAAGAAGCTGGTATTGAAAAGGGATCATCTGAACCAGGTAGAAAATATGTTGGTGACCTTACATTCGATCAAATAGTTAAAATTAGCAAAATGATTATTCCAAAGTTGAAAATTAATAATTTAAAGAGTGTCGTCCTACAAGTTATTGGGACATGTGTAAGTATGGGTATAAAAATTGATGGTAAGGACCCTAAAATAGTCACTAAAGAAGTTAAGGAAGGCTTTTACGATAGATATTTTACCGAGTCATAATCTATGTATCATATGAGGTTATGAATCATGTCTATGAAACTGTTACGCCAAATTTCGGTGGAAGATATTAAAAAAGGTATTGAGGAGGCATTAAATAAAAGTAAAAAGAGGAACTTTAGGCAATCAGTGGATCTTATACTATCGATTGATGGATTGGATCTCAAAAGACCTGAGAACAGGGTCAGATTGGTCATCAGATTACCTTATGGACCTTCTAAGGAAAGAAGTGTTGCTGTATTTGCTGATGGGGTAATGGCTGAGAGATCTCGGGAAGCTGGTGCGGATAAGGTAATTACAGAGAAGGAGCTAATGAATTTATTAGGCCAAAAAAGAGAGATAAAAAAGTTAGCAAATAAATATAATTTCTTTGCGGCAGAACCTAAGATGATGGCTCATGTAGGTAGAGTGATGGGATTTGCATTAGGACCAAGAGGTAAAATTCCACAGATAATCCCCCCAAATGCAGATATAAATAAAGTGTTGTCTGATCTAAAACGATCTGTACTCATAAATATTAGGAATAATCCAATGGCAAGTGTATCTATAGGCCACGAAGACATGTCTATCGATGAATTAGCAGCTAACGCTAAGGCGGTTATAGAGGCTTTGAGTAATAAACTTCCTGAGAAGTCATATATCAAAAATATTTATGTGAAGACCACGATGGGACCCTCAATTAGAATATTATAGATGTAATAAGAGGGTGGTTAAAATGGCTGTAAGGGTGAGGGTTAGTAGAAGGAAGGAAATTATGAGAAAAGAATTTGAGGACTACCTAAAAAGATATAGATATGTTATAATATTGGATGCATATAGATTAAAAGCCTCTATGTTAAATGAAGTTAGACGGTTACAATCTGAATTAGGTTTCAGAATAAAGGGCGGTAAAAAAAGAGTATTTCTAAAAGCTGTTGAACAAATTTATCCAGAGTCAGTTAAAGATTTAGAAGAGAAGTTTGAGGGTCAAATACTATTTATCTTCACTAATGAAAATCCCTTTAAGATAGCAGCGAAATTAGATAAATTTGAGATGGCTATGGACGCCTCACCGGGTGATATCGCCCCTGATGATATAGTTATACCAGAGGGTAATACCGGAATTCCCCCGGGACCAGTCATAGGACTTTTTTCTTCACTTAGTATACCTACCAAAATAGTTGCAGGGGCGATATACATAGCCAAAGATGTTTTGGTTGCTAAGAAAGGGGATAGAATATCGGCTAATCTAGCTAATATCCTTTCAAAACTTGGGATTAAACCTATTAAATCTAGGGTCTATGTAAAGTTTGCTTATGACTTCCACGATAAAATACTTGTAGAACGTGAGTTGTTATTACCAGATATAGACAAGTTAAGAGAAGATTTTATGGAGGTATATAAGAGAGCCTACTACCTTGCATTAGGTATAGAATATATAACTAGGGAGACGATAATTCCCCTTCTATCTAAGGCCTTTTCCCGTGCCAATATTCTCACCATCGAGTCTGAATATATTGATAGATCCACAGTTGACAAGTTAATTACAGCTGCAATATCCAGAGCAATGTTAGTGAGACATGAATTAGGTGTTGATGATGCTTAAGTATTTATATATATCATTACATATGCTATTGTGTTGAAGGAGGTTGTTTCCAATGAAATATATATATGCTGCTCTACTACTCCATGATATGGGAAAGAAGATTAATGAGGAGAACCTTACTAAGATATTTGAGGCTCTAGGAGAAAAGCCTGATGAAGCTAAGATAAAGAGCTTAGTGGCTTCTTTGGAGGATATAAATATTGATGAAGTAATAGAGAAAGCCGCAGCAGCCCCTGTTGCAGTGGCTCCTTCAGTGGAGACGCCTGTCGAGGAAACCAAAGAAGAGAAGAAGGCTGAGGAAGAGAAGAAAGAAGAGGAGGAAGAGAAGGAGGAAGAAGCTTTTGAAGGTCTTAGTGCTCTATTTGGCTGACCTCCCAAAACTTTGTGAAAACGCTAACCAGCATTAAAGAGAATAATGGTAAAATAGTTTCCATAAATTACCGTTTTTTATATGTACAACGGATTTATTCACATATCATTAATAGAATTTTTTGCAAGAATATTTTGTTTTAGGTGCTAAAAAATTGATGTACAAAATTGATAGGGACGAATTTAATTTACCGTTTATGAAGGAGCGTGGATATGTAAGAAGACAATGTAAAATATGTAAAGCCTATTTTTGGACCTTGGATGAAGATGCTGAGGTCTGTGGTGAGGCACCATGTGTAGACTATACGTTCTTCGATAATCCCCCAACAAGAAGGAGATATTCATTAAGAGAGATGAGAAATGCTTTTCTTAAGTTTTTTGAGAAGAATGACCATGAAATTATCAATCCATACCCAATAGTAGCTAGATGGAGAGATGACCTCCTAATTACAATTGCCTCTATAGCCGATTTTCAGCCATATGTGACATCGGGTGAGGCATCTCCCCCCGCAAATCCTCTTGTAATTAGTCAGCCATGTTTAAGACTTGAGGATATTGACAAGGTAGGATTCACCTCGGGGCGTCATATGACTATTTTTGAGATGGGTGGTGCACATGCATTTAATGATTCAAGAAAGAATATCTATAAATATTGGAAAAATGAGACCATAGAATATCATCATGAATTTGCAACTAAGGAGTTGGGTATTCCTGAGGAACTAATCACATATAAAGAACATTTCTGGGTGGGCGGTGGAAATGCTGGTCCAGACTTAGAAGGAATAATATCAGGTTTAGAAGTATCTACATTGGTCTTTATGAAGTATAAAATAGATGAAGAGGGAAAACTATTTGAGACTCCAATTTTAACGGTAGATACTGGATATGGTATGGAGCGTTGGACTTGGCTATCCCAAGGAATATATTATGGGTTTGAAGCAATATATGGGGATCTATTTAAGTGGCTTACTGAGAAATTTGAAGTATCTATTCCAAGGAGAACCCTAAAGAGATTTGCGTTAATGAGTCCAACATTAACTGATAAAGAACTAAATAAGTTTGGTGAGGTAATATCTCAAATATCTAGTGATTCTAATGCAGAAGATATGTTTAATAGATTAGTTAACATCGGCAAACTTCTGGACCATAGTAAATCAGCTCTATTTCTAATAAAAGATGGTGCCATTCCATCGAATGTTAGGGAAGGATACCTAACCAGAATGTTGATACGGAGAATACTTAAAATATTAGATGACTATGGCTATGAATACGACTTTATATATGATTTAATGGATCGGCAAAGAATTTACTGGCATAAAGATTTTAAAGAGCTCTATGATTTAGAAGAGATTATTAAGGAGGTGCTATATCTTGAAATTGATAAATATAAACGGATAAAGAAAAATATTGGTCGTATAGTTTCATCTTATATTAAACGGGGGTACTCACCATCCATAGAACTTATGATTGAATTATATGATTCCCATGGTATACATCCAGATTATGTGAATGAATATCTCCAGAAATCTATGAACATCAATATTAAAGTTCCCTTCAATTTTACTGAATTAGTAGCTAAGAAACATCAATTAAAGGGTGTTGAAAAAGTTAAAAAGAAGATTATCCCAGATAACTTAAGCAGGACCTATAAATTATATTATAAGGATCAATATCTTAAAGAGGGTATTGCAAAGATAATTTACGTAGGTGATTCATTCATCATTCTAGATAAAACTATTTTTTATCCAACTGGAGGTGGGCAGATGCATGATAAAGGATGGATATACACGATGACAGGCAGTAGAGCTTATGTAAGTAATGTAGAGGAAGAAGATGGGATTGTAATCCATTATATAGAGGGAGATTTATCGAAATTTAAAGTTGGGGACTTGGTATACTTGGAGTTAGATTGGAATAGAAGATATTCATTGATGAAGCATCATACATCTACCCACATTTTACTTTCAGCACTTAGAAAGGTTTTAGGCCCTCATATATGGCAAGCAGGTGTGGTTAAGGAGGAGGAGTATGCCCATCTTGATGTTACACATTTCAAAGTCCCATCAATGGAAGAGATTATCGAGATTGAACAGCTAATCAATAAGGTTGTGATGGAGGACCGCCCTATAAAAGTCAAATATGTTGATAGGGGTTTAGCGGAGAAAGAATATGGAGTCAGTCTATATCAAGGTGGTGTAGTACCTGGTAGTCTTCTTAGGATCGTGGAGGTGGATGGCTGGGATATAGAGGCTTGTGGAGGTACGCATGTAAGGAAGACGTCTGAATTACAGTTGATAAAAATTGTTGATGTTAGGAAGATACAGGATGGTGTAATTAGATTTAGATATGTGGCTGGAGAAAAAGCACTTAAGCATTATCAACGGTATATGAATTTACTTAATGATGTTTCAGCAAAGTTGAATACAAATGTCGATGAACTTACTGATACCATATCTTCATTGATAAAAGAAATTAAAGACCTTGAATCTAGTTATAGAGAGGTAATGTCTTCTTTATCCTCGGCATATGCAAAACTTTTACTATATGAATCTAGAAATATTGGTAATATTAAATTAATTGTATGGAGCTCCAATGATATCGATTTATCTATTAAGGTTGGAGAGGAGCTTGATTTACTAGCTAAAGATTATGTATATATATCTTATGTAAAACAAGGTAGAGGACATAATATATTGATACGTGTGGGTGAATCCTTAGTTGGATGTTTGCCAGCGAATTATATAGCAGAAGATATAGGGGGAACATTATTTAGAGGTTTTGGGGGGAGGGGCAATGAGAGATATTATAGAATTGGGGGGAGGATCAAAAGTGGTTTGGAAGATGTATTAACTGATAAACTAGTGGATTTGGTGAGTGAATATGTCACAAGGAATTGCAGATAAAAATTCTATTCTTCAATCTTTTCTTAAACGGGAAAAATTATTTACTAAAGAGTTTGAAGAGAATAAGATTTTTGATGTTGATGTAGATGATAGGCCTAAGATTTTCATCACATTTCCATATCCATATATGAATGGGTCTCTACATTTAGGACATGCATATTCTTCTTGTAGACTAGATGTTTATGCAAGGTATAAACGGTTGAATGGCTACAATGTATTATATCCATGGGCATGGCATTGGACTGGAGAAGCGGTTTATGGAACTGTACATAGGATAAGGGAAAATGATGAATCTGTTATAAAACGGTTGATAGAACTTGATGGTGTTGAGCCTGAGGAAATCGATAACTTAAGAGATGCGTCATATCTAGTTAAATATTTCACTAGTAGGAACCGTCCAATTGTTAAGAGACTCGGATTATCAATTGATTGGAGTAGGGAGTTTCATACTACATCATTACATCCTCTATATGATAAATTCATTAAATGGCAAATTAGAACCCTTTATAAAAGAGGCTTTATAGTTAAGGGTTCACACCCCCTTGTATGGTGTCCAGTTGATAAGAGTCCAACGGGAGACCATGACCGGTTAAAAGGTGAGGGTGTTAGACCAGAAAAATATGTCCTTGTTAAGTTTAAGCTCGACAATAAATATTTAGTGGCTGGTACTTTAAGACCAGAGACAATATTTGGGTCTACTAACATATGGGTTAATCCTAATGGAAGATATGTTGAAGCTGTTGTAGGTGATGAGACATGGATAATTAGTAATGAAGCATATGAAAAATTGGTGCATCAAAATTTTGATGTAAAAAAATATAGAAATATTGATATTAAAACACTACTAGGAAGTTATGTTAAAGTACCTTTAACTGACAGAATAATACCTATTTTACCAGCATCCTTCGTAGATACGGATTTTTTAACTGGGATCGTATATAGTGTACCCGCCCATGCCCCATATGATTATGTAGCTTTAAAGGACTTGATGGAGGATCCTAATCTATCGGATGAACTAAAAAAATTGATTAAAACGATTAGACCTATATCAATAATCTCTGTAGAGGGATATGGTGAATACCCAGCAATTACTGTTGTAAAAAATCTAGGTATATCATCCCAAAACGATGTAGATTTATTGGAGAAAGCCACCAAAGAAGTTTATAATATTGAATATCATAAAGGGATTATGAAGAGTAATGCAGGGCCAATATCCAATCTATCCGTTAAAGAGGCTAAAGAATTAATAAAATCAATTTTAATAGACAATAACTTGGGTACTATTTTTTATGAACTACCCGAACCAGTAATATGTAGATGTACATCAAAATGCTTAGTAAAAATAATACCTGATCAATGGTTTCTAAAATACTCGGATGAGAATTGGAAGAAACTGGCTCATGAAGCAGTTAATGGAATGAAGTTACTTCCTGAAGAGCTCAGGGAACTGTTTCATCATTATATAGATTGGTATCATGATTGGCCATGTACAAGAAGAACTGGATTGGGTACCGCATTTCCATTTGATGAAGAATGGATAGTAGAAACTTTAACCGATTCAACGATATATAATGCCTTCTACTTAATTTCAAAATATTACAATATGGGTTTAATAGATCCGGATAAGATTAAAGATTCATTCTTCGACTACATCTTCTTGGATATCGGCAGATCCGATGAGGTGGCGAAAGAAAATGGGATAGAGGAATCCTTGCTAGAGAGAATTAAGAGAGACTTCAATTATTGGTATCCAGTAGATTTAAGAGGATCTGGAAAGGATCTTATCGGGAACCACCTCACATTCTTTATCTTCCATCATGTAGCTATATTCCCAAGAGATAAATGGCCTAGGGGAATTACGGTAAATGGATTTATGATGTTAAATGGAAAACCCATGTCCAAGTCAAAAGGAAATTATCTCTCCTTGGAAAGAGCTTTAGAATTGGTTGGTGCTGATGCTTTACGAGTCTCTCTCCTCTCATTAGTTGATGGATTAGATGATCCAGACTGGTCTGTTGATTGGGCGAGGTCTATACTACTTAGACTATACAATATTGAAAATACAATTAGAAGGCTTTGGCTTGAAGCGTTAGATGTTGACAACGGCTTTTTTGATGAATTAGTTATCCAGAAATTTAGAAAGACTGTAAAGGAGGTCTCATCAAGAATCGAAAATATGGAGGTTGCAGCGGCATCAAGACTAATATTCTTCGATTTCTACGAAACCCTTAGAAATTACCTTTTATATACTGAATCTCCATCAAGGAATGTTGTTGATATGGTTATTCCTAACTATATAGTTTTGTTATCAATGTATGCCCCATATATGGCTGAAGATCTATGGCGTAACCTGCTTAAGAGATCTGGATATGCAGCCCATAGTAAATATCCAGATGTGGAGGATGTAGATGAAGGTATACTGGTTATTGACCGATATCTTGAAGATGTTGTAGACGATATAATGAAGATACTAGATATCATTGGTTCTAGTGATAAGAGTAGGATAAAGGTTTTAGTCGCTGACGACGGTTTATGGAACCTTTTCAAAAAAATTTTTTCAGAGCAAGACCAGCCACAAATTAAAAATATTATGCAGATTGTACGTGGATGGGATCTGAAGGATAGGAGATACTTAGAAAAACTTGGAAGATTTTTGTTGAGGGAGTGGTATGGGAGGTACACCAAATTTAGATACTTACTCAACACCTTAGATAGAGAAGCAGAATATAGAATTCTAAAGAATTATCTACCCAAATATTTAGAGAGGCATGGCATCAAATTAGATCTAGCCGTTGAAGTATATCGTCCCGGTGCTTCTAATAAACTTCCTTACCCACTATATCCAGCAATTATAGTTGAATGACGCTATCAAGTACTAAATTAGGAACACTTATTAAAATTTAATAACTTGTCAATATATGGTTGAATTGTAGTCAAAGTATTTTATAGGGGCCCGTGGCCTAGCCAGGATAGGGCGGCGATATATCCGTAAGCCTTCTAAGCCGCAGGTCCCGGGTTCGAATCCCGGCGGGCCCGCTCAAAATCTTCTTGAAAGCTCTGCTAGTGGGTGTCCATAAATATGGATTGAGAATTCTTTGTACCATCCAAATGGTGCTCTATGAACTTGTAGACCTATATCCTTCATTTTATTCTCAAGATATCTGAGTAATCTATATGCTTTATTTGGCTCCTCCAAATTATCCGATAAATGAGCATATGGATATATTATCACGTTTTTGACCGAAATACGGTTTATATGTATTTTTAGATCTTCAATTAACATGTTGGATATATTATCTCTATTTTTCCAATCTCCTTCTTCAATAGTTACTAACAATACCAGTACATCCCTAAAGTATCTCTCTTCCATTGAGGTACTATCCTTTGGAACACCCTTCACCACTTTACTTGGCTTATACATAAA
>DQVL01000017.1 GCA_015661745.1 Thermoprotei archaeon
CATGTTGATGAGGTTTATCAGGCTCTGAAGGCGCTTGTATCTGGTTATCATAGTAGTTAAATATTTTATGAAGCATATTCCTTAGGTTATCTAACGGTACCTCTTCACTCGAGAATTTATATGCCTTATTCCATACATAATCCCCCAATATCTTTTTATACATTTTTCCTCTTCCAGTCAATACGATTCTATTGGGAATATTGAATTCTCTTCTAACCTTATCTGTTAATATGCCTTCATCTATCCATATTTCTATCCCGCCCTTCTTCCTCATCTTCCTCATCAGGAGAAATGGTTTACCATCTGTATATGCCACAATATATTTAGTCTTCCTATATTCCCTCCTCTTAACCTCATTTCCAAGGGAACGTATAATCTTTAGGGTTGAGTTCCAATATCTGTCCATCATCCTCTTTGTATAGCTTTTTACATCTATTCTCTTTTTATCAACTTCAGTACCCTTCATAGGTGTAACAAGTAGGATTTCATTCTCGATATCTGATGGATCTCCATCTATATCTACATATCTCTGCATAATAACAACTTCAATATTCCTATTGCCTTTTCTAACCTCTTCAATCGCTTCAATTAATTCAGTATTGACACCATCTATAATTAATAGAATATTTCTACTTGAGTTGTCTATAGCTTTCTTAATTTCAGGTATTAAATCGTCAACGTCCTTCCTATTTCCTAATACTCTCTCCCTAATCTTGTTGAATTTGTATCTGTCTCTCCTTAGTTCATTATATATATTCGCAGCTAAATTCCATGGGTTAATCTCATCTACAGCATTATTAATTTTATTTAGTTGATCCTTTATATGACTCTGCACTCCATGTCTAAGCATCTCCATTTCAATGATCCATATCTCTATTCCACCCTCTTTTATCCTCAGTAGGAGTCCATCAGTAATAATCTTATTATTTACTCCAATAACTTTCTCTATTGGTAGTATAATTGACTCATCCCCAAATATTCTATTTAAAAGCTTTCTATAACGATTTAGATTGTGAAACATATCTGTCTCTCTTTTGAACCTAACCTTCTTATATATCTTGTTCTTATGAATGAGGATTGGATCCCTGAATGTTTTCTCATCTGCCTTCATAGGTAATATTTCATTTATGTCCTCATCAAAAGGCATATAAATAATATATCCTAAATAGAAATTAATTTGATAGGTTCTGATTATTATATGTGGATAATGCTGAGATATGGATGGAGTGATATAAATGGATGAGGAAACAATAAAAAATATGATTATAGAAGCTCTTAGGAAGGTTCATGACCCAGAGATACCAGTTAATGTATATGACTTGGGTCTAGTATATAAAATCGATATTGATCAGGCTAAGAAAAAGATATACATAGAAATGACTATAACATCTATTGGATGTCCAGTTGCATATGCAATTATAGACGATGCTGAAGCCGCTGTTAAAGAGGCTTTGGGAAGTGATTGGGAAGTTAGTGTAGAGCTTGTTTTAGAGCCGCCATGGACCCCAGCTAAAATAACGCCTGAGGGAAGGAAGATGCTGGCAGATTTATATGGGTATGATATAGTGGGTGAGTGGATAAAGCAGATGACATAACCTTTTTATTATTCTCCACTATAAATTTTTTTGTGGTGGTATACGGATATGGCTGAGGACTTAACTATTAAGGCTAAAGAGAATGGACCATATCTAGTTATTAAGGAGGGTAGAGTCTTATTTGCTCTCTGTAGATGTGGACATAGTAATAAGAAGCCTTACTGTGATGGTAGTCATGCAAAGGTAGGGTTTAGCGCAGAGGAGGCAGAGTTAGAAGTTAAGTAGACCTATTTTAATCAATACATCTTTTTATTTTGATTGGTATATATAGCTCCGGCTCCTTATTATACAATATCTCCTCCTCGATTAGTTTTTTTAGGCATCTAATGTCTATCCCATATTTTTTATCGTTATATGGATATTCAATGAATCTATGGAATCCCTTAAATGCCTCTTTAATATGTCCCATCTGAATTTTGATGAATGGTATAACTAGAAGTATCAGAACTCTATAGAAATCATCATTCTCCTCCTTCCATTTCTCTTCCAACATCTCATGTATCTCCCAATATCTCCCCATATTGAATAGATTTAAGAATTTTCCAATCCAGTCACCTATATATCTGTCTTCCTCGTCGACATCAACCTCTTCAACTAGATTATATCCTAGTTTATCAAGATATCTTGATATTTCAGATAGGGTCTCATTATCTGCTTTGACGTCCAACTCTATATGGATCTTATCTATCCTTACTATCATATGTTCCAATCGATCTTTAAATATATTTAATGAGTTAACAAATTTTTCCCTTTCACTTTTAGGGTTGCTGTTCTTCTTATCTATAATAAATATCCTTCTTAACATGGACATAAGCCTAACCTATATCGTATATAAAAGATTAAGTTTAAGAGTTATATACTACAATGTTCGATATAAGTTTGGGTATATTATAGATATTGTAAAATAAACCATGATATTTTTAATAGGGTTCCTACTTAGATATTACTTTTATACTCACTTTAGAATCTCCCCCGGGAGTGTGTTAGCACCATTCATTGTATTATATACATTGGGGGCTCCATCTTTATTTTTCATATTTGTCCTAGCCCTAATAGCATCTCTATTTTCGATAGATATATTCATAAAGAAATATCTGGTATATGGATGGCGGCTGTTTTACCTAGCTTTAACAATTTCCCTCATTATTTCTTCGGTTTTATATTTCATATTTAACCCCGATTTTTCAATAATATTTTTCTCTATTATAGCTGGCATAATTGCTTATAATTATCATAAAGAATTAATGAGTGGAGCTCATTATATGAAGATTACTGGTTTTTGGTTTGGTGAATTTGTTATTATTTATGTGTTTGGATTTATAATCTACAGTTTATAACATAAGATTAACTTGATATATCGGGTATGACCATAGTATGTTATTAAATTATGTAGGTAGGAATGACTAATTTAGTAGATATAAATATTGAAAAGTTACATAAAATTCATAGGCTTCGTTGGAAGGATCTTAGGAGTTATCGTGAGAATCTATATTCAGCTAAATATCGTATATTAGCTTCAGGGAGTCGTGGAAAATCTGGATTGGTAGAGGATATATACAATATTCTCCACTCAAGAGGAATAGATATACTTGGTAAGGTA
>DQVL01000156.1 GCA_015661745.1 Thermoprotei archaeon
ATATATCGTTGTAGGGTTAGGTATAGAGAGAGAGGCTATTGAGAAGATACTACCTATATATAAAGATATATCTATATCGATCAAACCACATGTTAATGAAGAGGCTTATGAAGCCCTTCCAAAGCTAAAGGATAGGGGGGTAAGGATTGGTTTAACAACAAACACATCTTTCTCCGAGGATATGATATGGAAATTGTTGAAGGAGGTCGAGTTAGATACATATATAGATGTGGTGACAGCATCCTCTGACCTAGGAATCCTAAAACCCAACCCCAAGATATTCCATGAAACAGTCTCAAGATTAGGTGTTGAGATAGGTGAGACGGTACATGTAGGTGACAAATATATTTATGATGCAGTCGGTTCATACCTAGCTGGGATGAGGCCGGTACTATATAAGGGGCTATGGCCCATGTATAGATTTTTCAGGGATTTCTCGAGGGATGTAGCTGAATTCAACTATCCACCAAACATTCTCGTTATAGAGGATTTGAATGAGTTAACGAAGATTTTTAGATAGTTATACCCTCATTTATAAAATGTATATCCATATTCCAATATTATATTATTCCTAACTATCAAGGGTGATTATATGAGGCGGGTGTCGATAGTAGGTATTGGCTCGACCCAGTTCCGTCCAGAGACTCCAGAGAAGAATTTTAAGGAGCTAATGTATGAAGCGGCTTCACGAGCCTATATAGATGCTGGGATAGACCCTAGAAAGGATCTAGACTGTGTAATCACCTCCTCCGAAGATTTGTGGGAGGGAGTAGCTATATTCGATGAATATGTACCTGATCAATTGGGTGGCGTATTAAAACCTGTATTTACAGTTGGGGGGGATGGGCTACATGGAATCATCCATGGATATATGTTGATAAAGACTGGATATTTTGATTTAGTAGCTGTAGAGGCTCATAGTAAAGCCAGTGAAATAGAGGATATAGATAAGGTATATAGGTTTGCACTCGACCCTATATATATACGTCCAGTAGTTGACCAGCCACATGGATTGGCCGCTCTGGAGATGATGAATACCATGAGACTCTTTGATATAACATATGATATACTGGATATGACTATAATGAAGAACCATTTAAATGCATTGGAATGGGGGTCTACATATGCAAGAATATTTGATTATGAAAATATAGAGGCTAGTGAATATATTGCCCAACCCCTTAGAGAAGTAGATATTTCACCCCATACTGATGGTGCTATAGTTACTGTATTGGCGTCTGAGGAGAAGGCTAGGGAATTAACCGATGACCCTATATGGATTGATGGGGTTGGATGGGCTACACAGAGTGGAAGATATGAGAGAATGCTACATAATCCTCCAGTAGCATTGAATACAGCAGCTAATAAAGCATATGAAATGGCTGGAATAGAAAACCCATTTAAAGAATTAGATTTTGCAGAGGTAGATGATAGATATAGTTTTAGAGAACCCGCATCCCTATCAATGTTAAGACTGGATGGTGGAAACTTAATGGAGATGGTCTCAGAAGGTGTATATACATTAGATGGTGAATTACCAGTTAATACTGGAGGGGGATTCCTTGGAAATGGTTATCCACTTGAAGCAGGTGGCTTGATGAAGCTTCTACATGCGGTTAAACAGTTACGTGGAGAGGCTGGTTCAAACCAGTTGGATGACCCGGAGAAGGCTCTAGTCTCTACCAGGAGAGAGATCCCATCAAGCTCCTATGCAGTCGTGATATTATCGAGGTGAGTATAGATGAAGATGAATATTAATTTTAAAAATAGGGTTGCATGTGTAGGTGCTGGAATGACCCTATTCAGGAGGAGGCTACAGGAGACACCTGATGAACTAATGTGGCTAGCGGCAAAAACGGCGTTGGATGAGGCTGGATTAACTATTAGAGATATAGACTGTATAGTATTTGGGACGGCCCCAGACAACTTCGATGGAATCCATATGCAGAGTGAAGCCCTCGCAGATGGTGGAGGGGCGATCAATAAGCCATATACAAGGGTTTTTGTAGGGGGTGGAACCGGGGTATTCTCAGCTATAGCTGGCTGGTGGCATGTAGCCTCGGGACTATGTAAGAGGGTATTGGTTATAGCTGAGGAGAAGATGAGTCATGTCCAGCCACACCCACAATATCTCTTCCACCACATATTCGACCCAGTAACTGAGAAGCCACTTGGAGTAAATCTTATATGGATATTTGCCCTTGAAATGCATAGATACATGTATAAATATAATATTAGTAAGGAGGATATAGCTAAGGTATCGGTTAAGAATAAAAGGAATGCCTTAGATCACCCGGCTGCACAGCTAGGCGCCGAGATAACGGTTGAAGATGTATTAAATAGTGAGGTACTTGTTTGGCCAGTCCAGAAACTCGATATATCACCTGTATCGGATGGTGCAGTTGCAATTGTATATACAGATGAGGAGGGGGCGAAGCAGTTAACCGATGAGCCTATATGGATAGAGGGGGTTGGATGGAGTCTAGACACTATGTACTGGACAAATAGAGACCTTGCATTCCCAACATATCTATATTATGCAGGTAAGATGGCTTATAAAATGGCTGGGATACACAACCCTAGGAAGGAGATCGACTTCGCCGAGGTTTATGACCCATTTGATTATAAAGAGCTACACCATATGGAGGGTCTTCAACTAGCTAGGAAGGGTGAAGCCCCCATATTGACTAGGGAGGGGGTTACAGAGAGGGATGGAGACTTACCTATAAATCCCAGTGGAGGATTATTAGGTGTAGGTAATCCAATTGCGGCAGCGGGATTGATGAAGGTTGCTGAAGTATTTTGGCAGTTGAGGGGTGAAGCGGGTAGGAGGCAGGTCAAGAAGGATGTAGTTACTGGATTGGCACAGGCATGGGGCGATCTTATGCAGGTTGGGACAGTTATAATTATGAGGAGGTGAATATCATGAAGCCTAATAACCCAATGGGTAACCCATATAGAATGAGTGATATCGAGGAGGGTAGACTTTCATATACAGAGGATTATTTTGAGGTATGGTATAGATGGAGCCTCGGTAAATATCTAGGGAAGTATCTCGAGGGATTAAAGAATGGTGTGATACTTGGTAGGAGATGCAGGGTATGTGGAAGGATATATGTACCTCCTAGAGAAGTATGTCAATACTGCTTTAGAGAGACTGATGACTGGATCGATGTAGGGGATGTAGGGAGGGTAAACACAGCAGTGGTAAGCTATATACAAGCTGATAGAACTAGAATTGATAAACCACTTATTATAGCAGTCATAGAGTTAGAGGGTGCATCAGAAGGCATGGGTATACTCCATAGACTAGGCGATGTAGATCCGGAGGACGTGATAAGTAGGAGAATATTTGGTAAGAAAGTCAAGGCTGTCTGGAAACCCCCCGAAGAACGGACTGGATCAATAAATGACATCCTATACTTTAAACTTGTGGAGGAGGTGTAGAATATGAAGAGGGATTTTCGGTTTAAGGTTGATGTCCCAAAATATATATATCCAACTGGGAAGGCAGGTGAAAAATTTAGTGATGGACTAAAGAAGGGTGTGATATACGCTGCATATTGTGGAGAATGTGACAATTATATGATGCCACCTAGTATATACTGTCCAAGATGCTTCTCGGAGATAAAGCAATTTAGGGAGGTAACCCATATGTATCTAGATCTATATACAGTAGTTTTGAAGGATTTCTACGGTAGAGATTTGGATGAACCAGTTATATATGGATTTATACGGTTTGAGGTTGAAGATAAGGAGGTTGAGGGTGGATTAATACATAGGATACATGTAGATAATCTGGATGACCTGATACTAGGTGCTGAAGTTGAACCGGTCTTTAAAGACGTGAAGGAGAGGAGGGGTATAGTAACAGATATTCTATATTTCAGACTAAAGAGTGACTAGTAAATACTTATCAATACAACCTTTTTATATATCTATGTTAAATCACCTTTTCTAAAGCTATTGTATGTCATTATCATGAAGGATACGAGGTATAATATTAGGAAGAG
>DQVL01000011.1 GCA_015661745.1 Thermoprotei archaeon
AATGTCCAAGATGTGGTAATAAGACGGTTACTGCCCATCCAGCGAAATTTTCACCAGACGACCCTTATTTAGAACTAAAGGTAAAAGCGATAGTAAAAAATCTAACCTGAGTCCTCATTGTAGTTATAATTTATTTTGTAAATAACTACCTCACCTGGTGCGGGATCTGAAGATCTGAAGACTAGTACAAGTGGAGAATTCTCAGAATTTTCATCGCCGATTTCTGGGTATTTAGGTGAGTATCTATATACATCGATCGTAAAAGCACCGACATTCTGCTTACCTTGAAATTCATATGGAATTAGCCTACCTAGAAATGTATCCCAGAACACGTCGGTTAATCTTGGAGAGTCTGGATCATCCTCATTTAACAAGATACTTCTATTTACACCTGCTATTTTTGCTATAGCTACAAATTTACCATCCTCTCCAGTCCCAGCAAAGAAAATGATATCGAGATTATCTTGGTTAAGGGGAACAACACCTAAATAGACAAGTATATAGGATGCATTCATCTCTCTCAAGGATTCTAAAGATATTTGTTCATCAGTACTCATAAACATTTCCGCTAATTCTTGGATTCTGGTACTATTAAGTGTTCCATTATCTGCTAGTGATTTTTTACCCGCAATGAAACTTATCCAATATCCATAATCCCACCAACTTGCAATAACCTCATCATCTCCTACATTATTTTTTATCCATTCAAGAGCCTGCAGCCAGTCATACGAAATAGGGGATGCTGTAAATTGAGTTCCATGAGAAATAAGGGCAACTGTAGTTCTAGATAATGGTTGAATTGAAAATATATATACCAATGACGTGGATAGAACTATAAATATTAGGATGAAACTGAATGTATACATCCTAAATTGTGTTTTCTCAGCATTTATTCTGTTTACGAAAAACGTAGTTATTTGAAAAAACGCTAAAGCGGATAGAATTATGGCGAATGCATTAAATACTATTGTTAATCTAACAAATGTAGACGATGCATACAGGGAAGTTAATACTAGTAGAAGTAAAAGTAAATATTTAGGAGAGCGCCACCTTTTTATTGTAATATAGAAGCCACCTACAACAAATGGCGTCAATATATGTAGATCTCTGAAATATGTAAAGTATGTAGCTCTTAACTGTTCTTGAACTGTTGTTGCAACTACAAACGCTTCCCTCATAAAGGGCAATAATACTATAATTTGTCGGGAAGGTAAACCAAGATCAGGTATTAGAGAAATAAATATCAATGCCAGAACACCAAGAAAACCTCCTATCCCAAATATCCTTGAAATATATTTTGTAAATGTAGATAAGTCGCTATAATTTCTAAGTAATAGTAAAGTGATTGCCAAATATTGGATCAGAGCAGGGACGCCAAATATATAGCTATATCTTATAACAGGAATTGAGCTTAATATGACAAATGAAGCAGTTACGAAGGGGAAATATGTAACTTCAAAATTTGGTATTTCAATATCTAAAATAACCACTAAAATAGCGAAAAGAGCGATTAAAATGTAGATATATTGATGGATACCCCACGTAGCACCTAAAATACCAGCTGAAACCCCTCCTATAAAAGCATAAATAGCTTTGTTGTATGGTCTAGATGACTCTAAACTTTTAATGAATAAATATATTGATAGTAAAAGGAAGGGCATTCCCAAGCCATCTGTATCATACCATCCAAGGTCACTTCTTAAAATTACACTAGGTGCAAGTGTATAAAATAATGCTGAAAAAAGTCCGATATACTTTGATTCAGAAATTATATATGCAATTTTATATACTAAAATAGTTGAAAATATACCGAATATTATAGGTAGATAAACAGCAACGCTATATAAACTTACATTTAATCCAAGAACATTTAAAACCAAATATGTAAAAGCTCCAATATAGGGGACGCCTGGATAATATCTCTGTCCCATATCAACTCCATATGGATACCATGTTAAATCGATATTATGATAAAAGAAAGCTAAAATACCTTGTAACCCATTATCCATGATTCCATCTATAACGATTTTTGTAGCATAATACTGAAAATAGGGATCGAATTCATCGATAAAAATTCCATATCTAGCGGAGAAGGTTCTAACAGTGAAGGCAATAGCTAATATAAGTAAAAATGCTATGTAGAATATAGAGTCTGAGACATCCATAACTAACGTCGTAGAACGGTACTTCAAAATTTTCTTAAGAATATTTCTGATTTTTTGCATTTAGATATTACACCACCCTAACTAATTTTTATAATATCTAATCATAATAAGAAAATATAAATCTCTTGTTGTTAAATACAATAGGCTCACAACTCAAGATCTCGGTCATCCCTCTTTTAGGTCTCAGCGGCCAACCCGGTCATCGCCTAAATTTAGAATCCAAATTACAAGTAATAAAATTTTATTAGATATTGAGGTTTGATCCATAAATTTCTGATTACCAACATTTATTTACAACAACCTTAAAATTTCTATGGGAAGATGGAGATTGAGGTTTACTGTACATTAGAAGAAATGAAGAATTTTCTAATTGAGAGTACAGGTAAAAGAAAATTTCCCGCTAAATATAGAGATGACCCAACAATTATGTTCGAGAGAAGAAATGAAATCGGGAAAGTATATATAGAATCAGAAGTTAAAGAAGACATAGAAGAGGTTGAAGATATAGTGATTGTAAAGGTCAAAAATGTCCTGGGAATCGAATATAAATCCAAAAGTGGTAGAACGAGGCTTAAATGGAGGCAATTATATAAAAATTTTGGAAAATTATATGGCAAAGCAAGTGGTAATACATTAGTTAATTTATATGAGGTAGGAATTAGAGATATACGGATTTTAAAACCGAGGGAGAGAAAATGATAAAATTTGATACATATGTAGTTGTAACACGTATAGAGTCATATTTAGATAGTTCCAGAAATGTAAGAGGAAAGAAAATAGAATTTTCTCTAATAGATAAGAAAGTTAATAACGAATCATATGGAAATCCAGAGGTAAGGATTGTAAGGGAAATGGTGAATCAATTGAAAAGTATGGGGTTTATGATGCCCATGCAGGGAGCCAGAAATGTTAAGATGATTTTATATCTTCTTCCAGAAGAAGAGAAGGCATTAAACATTGTATTTAATGTTAATAATGTATATAAGCTGGAATTCACACCTAATGGAATAAAATTTATTGATGTTACGGATCAATTTTATCTTGTTGAATAGTAAATCGAATTGTCATTGTATTACTGTTTGTGCATAAAAAATTCTAATCCATGTTGCTTTTTCTTCCTACTAAAACTAAGGGAATGATGGAGATCAAAATCCAATAATTCATAGTTTGATAAAATGTATGGATCATCAATCATATCAACAAGTTTCTTCGCCAATTGAAGGTATTTAGCTACACTTTTTTCACTAACTGTTTGCCTCAATTCCCCTCCACATCTTGGACAGCGTCCCGTTAGAGTAGGTCGTCTAAAACCATTTTGACATTTACTACATTTATATACTTGCTTAAAATATGCCCTAAGGTTTCCCTTTATATCTCTAAATACGTGGTTATTTATTATACTCGACAGAATCATCGAGACTTCATCCTTCTCAAATATGAGGTTAGCTATCTTAATTTGGTAATCAAGCTTTTCTTTTATATTCTTTATCGTAGAATATTTTGTAACTGATTTTTTAACTGATATCAATGGATTACTACTGAAACTATTATATTTATAATAACTCTTTTCAGAACCTAAATAATTAGAGACCAATATCATTTTATTATCAAAGTTCTTTGGATTTGGTCTTATCAATGATGTTTCATACAGGTCTAAGGGATAAAACTCTGTAATGTCAAGATTATGAACTTGTGTATCCACTTCATCAGGGTGGAGTACTATACATACAAACATAGGTGTATCCATCTTACCTCCTGGCGTATTTGGGAGATACTCCATACTAAAATTTAGTAGAGCATCGAGAAGTAGCATGATAGAGTCTTGATCACCATCGCAATCTCTTCGCTTAGCTGCATGCCAAAGTGGATGAGCATATAATAAATTGGCATCTGTAAAACCTATTATCCGGCCAACTATACCACATGATGTATGTGGCGACAATCCAATAACAAGCTTGCCTATAAGATCTTCTCTTTTTTTCACATGGTAATGTGGTTTCTTTCTATATATTTTTACAAGAAGATCATCAATAAATTTGCATATATCAACCAATATATCTGCTGCTGACTTAGGAATTATAACATCATTTGGATATAGATGTATAATGCCTTCATCAGTAACATTATACCCAAGTTTTTCAGCCTGTTTTTTAGTAATACCTATTTTATCTATCGATATAGAATGTAGAGGAGCGTTTGTAATATCTAATCTACATGTCCCATCTTTAAACACAGAGAGTGAATACTTACTGCGTAAAACACCCTTTGAAATATCTTCATAGATACCATTTTCATTCATTAGTTTTTTAACTCCTTTTATCTTATCTGGTTTTTGTAGTTTATATTTTTTTATAACTGAATTTAATAAATTTCTCAAATTTATTGCCCAATCTCTCTTCTTAAATGTTCTTGCTCCACAAACTTTACATTTATCCGAATCTTGGAATTTATTACACTTCTTACAAAAGTACATTTGTATTGTTCTAGAATTACACTGTTGACATCTTAAATAGGGTTGAAAAATATTACATGATGGACAATATCTTACAGATAGTTCTAATGTAACAATATCGTTATTCATAGATTCCTTTATAAGATCTCTTTGCACATTACCTAAGGCCCCAACAGGAAATAAAACGTTAACTGGTGGACTCATCTTCCTAAGTTTAACTTTTTCTGGTCTACCTAATCGTGCAGATACGAATGTGCTTTTACCGAGTTTTACTTTGAAACCCAACAAAAATGAAATTATGTCTTCCACATTTTTCATTTTTTTGGGAATAAAACCTTTATAACTCCTATATGCAAAAATCAAATCCTTCAAAAAATGTACGTATCTATTTTTAACAACTATTTTTCCTTCAAAAATTTTAAATGGAATTAACATATCTCTTAATATGACTCTAATAGATTCCTCCAAAGGAAATTCTAGAGTATCATCCTGGGAGCTCTCAAGTGATTTATCCAACTTCTCAAGTACTTTAACTAATTCATCAGGTGACAAGTTCTCTAAAAAGGGAATGTAATTGGGATTAAGAGGTATTTTATATTTCTGAGCCAACTTAACAGACTCTTCATATGATAGGTTATATACATCTTTATCTATTTTCACCATATGCTTTTTAAGAATCTCCTTATACCATTCAATGTCAAAGTGTTGAGGATATAGGGGATGGTTATTCTCCAGAAAATCCCCGTATGATATAACTATATCACCTAGGAATAAGATTTTTCTTATTTTTTCCACTATTTTTAAAGCTAGATCCTCCGAAACCACCTCTATAACTGATCCATCCTGAAGCTCAACTATAGGAGGAGACGCTATCAATGAGGGCAAGACGACACCCCCCTTCCCTGGAAAGTTTAATTTTAATTGGGATCCAGGCACTATAAAATAGTCCAGAAGAGCAAACACAGCTGGATGTACACCTACAGCTGATAGACCAAGGTGTGCCTCTCTACCATATTTAAGTCTGAACCCTTTTTTTGAAGCTGATAATGAAAACACCGGCCTACCAATCACAAGATCTCTTAAAATTTTATCCGAGTTATAGACATCACTTTCTATAGATTTTTCGTTACTCTCAATAGAATTTTCATCATCTAACAAATGTTTAAGCCAATCCCAGCCTTCTATATTTAGGGATTCTACGATTTTAACTAGCTTCCTTGCCTTTCCAATTATTCCATCATTCACTACTCTTAATGCACCACCACGTATCTTATTGGTCTCTATAGTAGATATATCTCTATATGAAAGAACTTCGAAATCATCTGTTGCTATTCCAGTGACTTCAACAGGTAATCTTTCAAGAACATATAGCACTTTTTCATCACTATGTTCATATTGGAAGGAGCCGACAAAACGTTCATATAATCTTAACTCCTCTAAAAATCTATACTTCTCTTGTGTTGTGGCTCTATACTCATCTATCCCCAACTTCCTTCTTAAATAATCAGCATATATTACTGATAAGCCTGTTTCTGTACCTCCTGCAGACCTAATTGGCCCAGCGTAGTATATAGATAAATATGATCTATACCCAACACGTTTCACAACAACCTTCCTTACACCATCTATGGGGGCAACTGTCATTCCCTCTGTAAGAATGGCTAAAGGCAGGCGTACACCTAGATCAATTAATTCGTTAATATTAAAAGAACCAAATTCTCCATCTATAAGCATATCTATTGACTTCAAAGCCAATTCTTCCCTTGATAAATTCTTATTTTCTCTTACAAAATCTGCAAGGCCGTCTAACCTAAGCAACTTCTCAATTCGTTCAGCCATATCCCATACAAATAATATTTCCGGGTGATCCTTGGGATCGCTCGAATTTTGTTTAGCCTCTAAGGCCTTATTAAATTCATATTCGACCGACTTAACTAGGTTAGAAAAATAATTCCTAAGATTTTCATCTAGCGGGAGGTCATCGATCCGTTCTCTGTACATCCGAAAGTCTGTATTTACCTCCATCTTTAACACCTCTAACAATATCGACCAGTACCTCTGGATTTTCTTCTAATATAGTACCTGTTACTATAATATCAGCTCCAGCCTTTGATAATCTAAATGCATCTTCATAAGATCTAATTCCACCACCAACAACAAGTTTGGTTCTAGATGTATATTTCTTAACTAATGATACCAAATCTTCTCTAACAAATCTACTTGCACCAGATCCAGCTTCTAAATATATGAAATCAAATCCCATATATTCAGCGGCCAAGCAATAACCAACTACAATCATAGGTTCATCATAAGGTATTGGATGAGCATAACCCATATAACCGACGGTTTTTCCCTCACCTACAATCACATAGGCTAGGGAGAGTGGTTCAATACCCACTTTATAAATAACTGGGGCAGCTCTCATCTGAGCCCCAGAGATATAATAAGGATTTAAACTATTAAGAAGAGACATAAACCATATTGCATCTGCATATTGTGATATTGATGTGATGTCATTAGGAAATATAATCACAGGAAGTGATGTATGTGATTTTATGATCTTTATCGTATCATCCATCATTTCCTTATCATATAGGGTCGACCCCCCAACCATTATGCCATGAGAACCAGATCTGTTAACTATGTTAATAAGATCTTTAAGCATTTCATTATTTTTAATTTCTTCAGGATCTATTAAAGATAGGTGGATCGATCCATACTTTTTGATCTTGTCTAAAAGATACCTTTTAACGCTCAATTCAGTTCACTCCAATCTATCAATATATTCATCAAATAACTTATGATAAATGTCGATCGTTTCTTCATAACTTTTGACATTTGTACTCCATTCAAGCTTACAATTGGCACATTTGACATATGCATTCCCATCTTTTCTATTAATCGTAATGTTCAACGATTTAGACCCGCACACTGGACAGGTAAAGATCTTTGGTATCTTTGGTTTATAAACTTTAACAATTTTTTTCCTTCTTCGCCTACCCACAATACACACCTAATTATAGCTAATAAATTCCTCTAATAAATATAATACTTTTAGTTAGGGAATACATATTTGTATTACCATGAAGGATGATGGACATGTAGAGACTAAACCGTGTGAATTTAAATATTCATTTAAAAAAATACGTAATTATCTTGGATTAACAGATGTTCAATTAAACACGATAACTGCAGGGAAAAAGGTAAACAGATTCAAATACCAAATTGGAAACAAAACTGTTTCTAAGGGATCATATTATAGGGTAAGGGATCAAGCAATTACCAATATAACTAAGTCAATCATGACAATGACGGTTCTAATATCATGTGATATAATATCACATGATGATTTAATCACAATTATCACAACAACAGCTAAATTGATTGATGAGGGTATACATATAGAAGAGATATTTTTTAAATTGAAAGAATACTTCAAGAAAACTATCAAGTTTACTGAGTGACACAATCTTAAATGATGTTCACTTTTAATATCAAGATAAATATTCCCAATCAAATTCTATTTATGATGATATCACTTTTTGAAATGTCTGTTATGATATTTGTCATATCAATCACTATCACATTAATCATCATGATACGTGAATTATCATTACTAAAAAAGAAATTCAGCTCTACAAGTTATAGTGAAATTGTTTTAATATCGAATAAACTAGAAGATTTATCAAGGGAAATTGGTTTACTTAAACGACAGCTTAAGTCTTCGAAGAGTGTTATAGAAGGTAAAACCCTTGAAAGTACCATGAAAGATAAGGAGGTAAAAAAAGAATTCAAATATACTCAAGTAACCGAACAACCAAGTAAAATTAGAACCCCTTCAGAACAACTCTCATCAATTGAAATAGAGGTTATAAAAATTCTTTTAGAGAGAGGAGAAGTATCATCGTCAGATTTAAGAGATGTTTTGGGAAAATCGAGAGAACATATATCGAGGGTATTAAAGACATTGTATGAAAAAGGATATCTAGAGAGAATTGAAAACATTAAGCCATATAGATACAGATTAAACAAAAAAGCTGTACAAAAGCTAAACCTTTAGATTACCATATTTCATTCTATATTTATATCTTCCTCTGCGGCCTTCACGATGTAACATACCATATTCAACCAATCTATTAAGATAGGTTGACAAAGTACTTTTTGAAATTTCATCACCAAATTTTAATTTATACAGTTTGTAAATATCCGATAAAGTGAAGATAGCTAATCCAAACTCACTCTTAATAAGATCTTCAACTCTTTCAATGATATTTGTTAAGCTATGATCCTCAAATCGCTCATCATCCATTTTACTATGTTTGATAGATTGGAACATTTTTAAATAGGTATAAACTAAGTCTGGATCATTGGAAGGTATTTCGATTTTTATTTTTGTTCCATCATCCTTTACAATCTCAATCTTCACTTTTTCAGGCATCTTAATATTTCACAATTATCCTGTGAATAATATATGTTGTGTGGATTTTACTATATTTAGATGGATACATATGAAAATATCTTATATTGTTTCACAAGATTCACTTGAAACATAGGGGATATCAAATTCATGTGAAAAATTGTTAATCATGTGAAAAGAGCCACCCCTATGTTTCAAATGATACAATATGTATGTGAGATATTCTCTAGGATTTTTGGATACCGAAGGAAATGGGGGTATTTAATAGGTTGTACTTTTGTAGCTAAGATAAGAAATACATAAAGATAATTTCATTTGAAACACTTGAATATGCATGGTGGGAGATAATTGTCGATTGATGATATTAATAAAATATTTGAGAATGCTGTTAAAGGGAGTAGTATATTCAAAAATAAGAATGTATTATATCATGACTTC
>DQVL01000130.1 GCA_015661745.1 Thermoprotei archaeon
GCAACCGTTATATTAGCTGGGCTAATAAATGCATTAAAACTAGTTGGTAAAAAATTGTCAGAGGTTAAGATCGTACTCTATGGCGTAGGAGCTGCCAATACTAAAGGAGCTGAAGTATTAATGCTTGCAGGGGCAAACCCTAAAAATATGTATTTAATTGATAGTAAAGGAGTGATCCATGCTGACCGAAGAGATATATTAGTCGATGAGAAGAATCCATGGAAATATAGACTCGCAGAAAAGACTAATCCAGATATGATCGAGAAGATTGAAGATGCCTTCCAGGGGGCAGATGTCGTTATAGGTGCATCAAGACCTGGTCCTGGGGTAATTAAGAAGGAGTGGATTAGAAGGATGTCGGATAAGGCAATTGTGTTTGCAACTGCAAATCCCATTCCAGAAATATGGCCTTGGGAAGCTAAAGAAGCCGGTGCATTGATAGTTGCTACAGGTAGGTCAGACTTTCCAAACCAGATAAATAATAGCCTAGGATTCCCCGGGATATTTAGGGGAGTGTTAGATGTCAGAGCAAAGACGATCACTGATATGATGTGTGTAGTAGCTGCAGAGGCCATCGCAGAGTATGCAGAGGAGAGGGGATTAAGAGAAGATTATATAGTTCCATCTATGGAGGATTGGGAGGTTTATCCAAAGGTTGCTGTAGCTGTAGCTCTGGAGAGTATTAAGGAGGGTCTAGCGAGAAGGAAGATAAGTAGAGATGAACTCTGGGAGAGAGCTGTAACACAGATAAGGAATAGTAGGGAGGCCCTCCATACATTAGTAAAATCTGGGTTGATAAAGGAAATCCCCGAAATAGAAGATATTAAATAGATGAACAAACATAGAATGTATATTTAAGTTATACATTCACTTAAGGGAGTCAAACTTATCAAACCTTCATATCCTATTAACTACATATAATTTAATACCTAGACATTAATTGAGGTGGATATATGAAGGTAAATATAAAGCATATTATAAAGAGAGATGGTAGGATTGTAGAGTTCGACTTGAACCGTATAAGAAATGCAATTAAGAAAGCGATGATAAGTACTAAGAGATACGATAAGAAGACATTAGACAAAGTGTTGAACTATATAGTAAAGATAATTAACGATAAATATGGTGAGGAGGGTACACCCACAGTAGAGGAGATTCAAGATATAGTTGAGTTCGCCCTCGTAAAATTTGACTTATATGAAGTGGCTAAAGCATATATAATCTATCGTAAAGAGAGGGAGAAGATTAGGAGAGAGAAGATGCTCCTATTAAATAAGGACAAGCTAGATGAAGTTGACAAAGCCTTTAGCCTAAATGCGATACGTTTACTATCAGCAAGATACCTACTCAAAGATGAGGAGGGCAGGGTAGTCGAGAGTACAAAACAGATGTTTCAGAGAGTAGCTATGACGATCATCATACCAGATATTCTATATGACCCAAGGATCTACCATAGAGACGGGGGATTAGAAATCCATCCATATGAAGAATTCAACTTTGAAGAATATGATGGAAGACTCGGATTTACCTATGAAAATGGGGATAGAATGACATGGAATAGATACCATTTAGAGAGGATGAAGTATCTATATGACGAATTAAATAGAAAGGGTATGATGAAGTATTCATGGTCAGAATTCATTAAAATGTTGGAAGAGGGACAATTTAGTGACTATGCAACAAAAGCATATCAGTATTATGATTTAATGGTAAGTAAAAAATTCATTCCAAACTCACCCACACTATTCAATGCAGGAACAAGGTTAGGTCAGCTATCTGCATGCTTCGTATTAGACATTGATGATGATCTAGACAGTATCATGAACGCAGCAAAAGATGCTGCACTAATATTTAAAAGTGGTGGAGGTGTAGGAATAAACTATTCCAAACTCAGACCTGAAGGAGATATAGTCTTCTCAACATCCGGGGTAGCCTCGGGACCAGTCTCCTTTATGAAGATAATAGATACTGTAACCGATGTCATAAAACAGGGTGGGAAAAGACGTGGTGCCAACATGGGTATACTCGAGGTTTGGCATCCCGATATCCAGAAATTCATAACAGCTAAGGAGAAGGAGGGGATACTAGAGAATTTCAATATATCAGTATTGGTTAACAATAAGTTTATGGAGGCTGTTGATAAAGATGATAAATATCCCTTAATAAACCCCAGGAATGGGGAATAGGTTAGATATGTAAAAGCCAGAACCCTCTTCAAATTAATTGCTGAGTACGCATGGAAAACCGGTGATCCAGGGCTATTATTCCTTGATCGGATAAATGAATACAATGTGATGAAGAAGGGTCTAGGACTGATAAGGAGTACCAATCCATGCTCTGAAGAACCTCTATATCCATATGAATCATGCAACTTGGGAAGCATAAATTTATATGTATTTGTAAAATATGATGAAGATGGGAATGCATGGTTCGACTGGGAAGAATTCCACGAAACAATTGAGAAAGCATATGAATTTCTAGATAATGTGATCGATGTAAATAAATATCCAATTAAGAAGATTGAGGAGACCACAAAGTCATTGAGAAGGGTTGGACTAGGAATAATGGGATTAGCAGATACATTAGCTGCATTAAACATACCATATCATAGTGAAGAGGGTTTCAAGTTTACAAGGAAGATAACTGAGCATCTAACATATTATAGCTTAAGGAAGAGTGTCGAAAGGGCTAGGACTAGAGGTAAATATCCATTTTATGAAAAGAGCTCCTACAAAGAGGGTATGCTACCTGTTGCAGGCTACTATAAGAGGGAATACTGGACACTTGATTGGGATAAACTGGTTGATGAGATCAAGAGATATGGAGTTAGAAATGTGGGTGTAACGACTATAGCACCTACAGGATCGATATCTATGTTGGTGGATGTATCATCTGGAGTAGAGCCTATCTTCGCCTTAGTATATGAGAAGAGAGTTACAGTAGGCGTATTCTTCTATACAGATCTAGAGTTTGAGAGGCAACTCAAGAATAGAGGGTTATATAGGGAGGACATTCTAAAGAAAATAGCTGATAACGGAGGAAGTCTCCAGGGGATAGATGATATCCCAGAGGATCTAAAGAAGATATTCCCGGTAGCCTATGACATTCCATGGTGGGATCACATAAGGATGCAGCATGAAGCCGGTCTATGGATAACAGAGTCTATAAGTAAGACTATAAATATGCCTAACTGGGTATCGATAGAGGATGTTGAGAAGGCATATCTATTTAGCTATAGATTAGGGGTAAAAGGTATTACAATCTATCGAGATGGCTCAAAGACTGCACAGGTATTGGTTACACCAAGCCAGAAGAGAGGAAGATATTTTATGACAGTCGATAATAAGACATTGGAGATCCTAGAGAGTCTAGGTATTGAGAAGCCTAGCCTCCAAGGCGTAGAGAATATGTTAACCCAAGTATCCATGGCTATGACCTCAAAGGGACAGCCTAGGGAGACTACAGTCAAGAAAGATAAGGAGGTATTAACCTGCCCAGACTGTGGAAGCGAGATGCTAATATATAGCGAGGACTGCCTAAAATGCTTAGAATGTGGATGGACAGCGTGTGTCGTTGCCTAACCCAAAAAAGTTGAATCAAGTTTACAACCATTTTTATCAATAGATAAAAATATAGATTATTTATCCTAGAGCAGCAATCCAATATAGCTTATAAACAGTTACACATCAACTAGGATATCTCAAATCCATATAATTAGAAATGGAATTCTCCAAGGAAATAGTTAAACGACATATAACCAAATAATTTGATACGGGGTATAAAGGTTTCTAACCAGATAAACTCCTAAGTACTAGCCAATATAGAAATGAAGGTCTACATATATAGACATGGATGGAAAGATCTATATAACGATTTTAAGATGGTGGAAAATCCTAAACAATATATATCACATGGGCTAAAGTCAATAAAGTATTGAAGCTGTCATTATGTTTCTCAATAATATTTATAATTCATGGGAGAGACTTGGAAGAGAATTTATTGAGAAAAGAATTAGTTGGAACAGGATTTATTAATATAATCCTTATTTGTCTCTTAATTACATCTTCTATAGCTGGTTTAGGGTTATATCTAGATATTGTCTGGCATCATAACATCCCCTTTGAATCCTTCTGGTCTCCAGCCCATATAATACTATATAGTGGAGTATTTGGTTCAGCCCTCCTTCTCTTAATAGCCTCTAGATTAGAGGGTTGGAACTATATATTTGGCTCAGTTAGGAATATTAGATTCTTACCTGGATTAGTTTATCCACAACCCCTCTTCATAGCCGCACTAGGCACATTAATAGTGCTTATAGCTGGTGCAATTGATGAGAGGTGGCATTCCATACTTGGTGGAGGTGAATCAGCATATAGCTGGCCTCATAACCTAGCTTTATCAGGCGGTGTCATACTCGGTTTCGCAGTAGTATCGATAATTAATAGGGTGAAGACACACCATAAATCTATAACAATGATTGGATGGGTTCTACTCAGTATATCCTTCCCAATCGTCCTCTATAGATATATAGGATATTTGGTTCTCCCATATTCCTATATAGAGGAACTAGTCAAAGATCCAATATTAAGTAGTGATGATGCATGGCTGGAAATTACTGAGAATATATTGAGGTATAATGTTTCGGCAAACAACTATATATTTTCACCTTTCGCATTTTATCTCATGACAATTATATTCCTATACCCGATATCCACCCTTAACCTATCTAGTTCCCATGGCATTAGATACAGAGTTCTTGAATATCCTATCCTATCATCCATCCTCATATATATAGGTTCCAGATACCTCTTTGACTACATTATGTTTTCCATGGGCTACCGAGTTCTATGGTTCACCCATATCGCGGCATCACTTATTATATTGGGGCTGCTATATGATGTTTCTCGACGGTTACTTAATATTGGTGACTTATATATCTGGATATTCTCGGTGATACCAAGCTCTCTCATATATATGTTGATGCTTGGATATGAACCTGCTAAAATGTTATTTGGCGTGATAGGAGCTATATTTGCATGTATATCATCGATTTATATCACCAGATACATACTGAGTTCCATAGAAGATCTAGATGAAAAATTCATTGTATCGATTATAGTGTTAGTTGTGATAATACCTCTAGTGCTGGGGTCTGTAGATTCCTTTCTTAGGTATGGTGTATGGGTCTTTCCACCTACGCCTTAGGATGATCTACATAGAATGATGCCCAATAATAATCATCAGTATTATAATACGATTAAATGTGTAGCGACTATATTATGAAAATTAAA
>DQVL01000041.1 GCA_015661745.1 Thermoprotei archaeon
ATCCTTCTTAAAGTCCTCAATTAGACTCATATTTCCACCTCCTTTTGGGATGTATCGGGTTTAAATGGGAGGAGTTTTCCAAATCCAATCTCCCTCCCAATGCCGACACCTTCAAAACATATGGTTGGGACATCTATCTCACCAGGTTTTACATAGATTATTGAACCTGGTTTAATAGCGTTATATATTGGTCTACGAGACCTCCTCTTATTATCAACTTTACTTGCGAAGCCGACACCTAGGAGTGTCGATTCACCAACTATACATAGGTTATCGATATCCTTGAAATATACATCCTGTAAATATTTAACTGGATCTATAGATGTAGGTATTAAAATCGGGGATAAAACATATAATCCAATATATTCATCGGATTCTTTAACCTCCATAAAACTTTTCGGCTCGGACCTTAGATTATCCACTTTAATATATGCATGGCTACCTTCCCCACCAAATCTATATATACCGCTAGGTATATCTGGAGGGGATTCAAGGATATAGATATATTCTACCATGGCGGCTAATGGCTTATCTAAGACTGCCTCAGGAAGCCTATCTGGCCTAAAGAATTTAACTGTGTATAGCCCTCTATTCCGACCCCTCATAAGCCTACCCACAACGATCTTTCTCTTACCAAGTCGATTCCCAACCCTCTCATCAAAAAACTCTTCAGAGACATCTATGAATCCATCATCTCTATATAGTCTATTTATCTCTATATGCCCAGGCCTACCAGATATAAACCTCTTAACCGGATATTTATTAACCCTAGATAGATCCACCTTTATAAATCCCCTTCTCCTAAGGTCATAGGGTATATAATATCCATCTCCAATCCTATAAATTGGGCCATATATTTTGAAGTTACCCCATAGATATTGACAGAATTCATCGACCCAATATATATCTGATCTACATCCATCTCTCGATAGATTTGAATTTCTTGAAGGGCCATATATAGATTTATATATCCATGTCAATAATCCAGAGACTGTAGTTGGGAGTGGATAGAATAGAGACGATGCCGTGCTATGGACACCTCTACTTGATAAGTCGAATTCTCCTGGCCCTCTATATAAGGCTTTCCCAAGTGGATATATAGATAACATCTTCATCATTCCCCACACCTCCAACCCGAGGATAGGTATCTTATAAACCTTGGGATTAATATGGGGAGGTAAACATTGATTACCGTGTTTCCCCCATCACTCATAGCTTTATAATCCACTATATAGTTTAGAGAGTTAATCTCTGAGAGTATTTCATCGATAAACTGTTCTTTAGCTTCAGCTTCTTTATCACATCCTAAAACATTATTACCTATGTATATGTTTCTCCAAGCGTTAACCAAGTATTTATCGATTGAATATATAGTATCTATAGCATCTCCAATATTCATAGAGCCACCTAGTGACATATTGTTGAGTATAGGGTCTTTATCGATGTCTCTAAGGAATGACTTTGAGAGTTTACATTTGATATATCCAACCCATCTAATCTTTCCTATCAACTCCTCAATACTTTTTAGGGTTGAATAGGGTTTAAATTTGCATTCTTCAATATATACTTGACTAGGTATCTTCACGATCTCAGGCCTACCATAGTGTATAACTCCAATTACAAATCCATCCCTCTCCTGTAGAAACAACATATCACGTCTAGATTTCTTTATATACATCCATTTTGAGCCGTCCTTAGCAAATTCATCTAGTGAATACTCCAAATATTCAATTACATTCTTAAGTGGTGATCTATAATGTGCAATCATCAATGAGGAGCTTCTACCATGCCCTACAAGCATAGGTATATGATAAGTTTTGCATATACTGTCAAATCCAATACCATTACCAAATGAATAGAAGCTTCTAATCTTAGTTAATGCATCAATTATATTTTCCTTAACATTTATAGTTCTATCCTTAACCTCTACATTAAGTAGTGGAAGTATAGCCATTAAATCATCTCCACCAGCATATATAACGATTCCATCTATACCTTCTATCTTCTTAACATCATTTATGATTGAGTTTATCAGGGCTCTCGATATAGATTTATAGAACGTCATTGAAGGGATATATCTAGGTTTATAGATGAAGGTCTTATCATGAAACCTTATCCTGAAGAAGTATAGACCCAATAATATGGTTAACCCATTTATAACATTTCTATCAAAATCTCGATATTCATCCCATAAGGATGTAGAGATATTAGTTGCATATTCGTCATACTTCCTTAAATCAATGGATCTATCTGAGGCATGACAAGGATCCTTAAAGAACTCATTTAGAATCGTATCTCTCCATCCCTCAAGAATCGAATTAAACAAATTCAATACATTCTCATCTGTAATGTTTAGAGATGATAATAGATAATTTATATAGAAATTAATTTCATCTTCTGGATTCAATATGTTACGTTCTCTACATACAATATATTTTTTAGGTATAGTCTTTGACCTATATAATTCTCCAGATATCAACTTACCCATATGGTCTCCATCGGTTAGATAAAGTCCATAGTATATCATTATACATGGTTCAGAAACTGATTCACTATCTAACCTATATATTCCATCCACATCACTAAATAGAGCCTTTATAAATAAATTCAACTTATCCCTCAAATCCGGATCCTCCGAAGTAAACATATCTCTGTTTATGGAGTCGTCACGCTCTATTAGTGATTCAATAAAGTCTTCAAGATCTTCACGATCCTTAAACTTATTACGCAACTTACTAGTTAATTCATTATTATCCTTAAGAAGATTCTTAATTTTTGGCAGGAGTTTAACCAATACATTATTTGAAACCTCATATGTAGATTTAAATTTAATTGTTATACTCTTTATATTGATATCTTCATCTACACCATAGATATGCCTAATCAGCCATGATGGTTCTGTAGAGGCTATCCTCTTCATTAGACATACTGGACATAGTTTCTCACCATATGATAGATATGGATTATCTATATCATACCTCATTATCAATAGGGCTGGAAGCTCACCACATGATGTACAGTAGTTAAACCCTGGATCCTTGGGTGTAGGATATAACGTTATGTTTGAACCATCCTCGATCTTAAACCCGAGATATCTAGTGGGTGACCCCCCACCTCTTATATAGCGATATATAGCGTCTGTATATTTTGTTAACTCTATCCCTTCATATGGAGTCTCTCTAAGACTATAATAGTCCTCCTGAAACATATTCAGGAGTTCATTTAATGCCTCCATTAGAAGTGGTGTTAGGAAGCCCTTCCTAAACTCACCCGATAAATTTGCATTCTTAGCGATATTATCCTCTATACATTCAATATGTTTAAATGCATCATCTACCTTAGCGACATATATCCTCACTATGAATGGTGGATTCTCCCTGTAAATATTGATATATGGATATATATCTCTATAGATAGAATCAAAATTTGATAAATCAAACTCTTCACTTACTCTCATCAAGAACTCCCGAAGCGAGTTTTCAGAGGTATATTCCTGATATAATTTCTCCCATGCAATTTTTATAAGGAGCATTATTAAGTCATGGATCCACAGCTTATCATCATATTCCCTATCTAGATGCCTCGATATACGTTCATCATTTAGGATCTCAAATGGGTACCCAGTTAGGAAGAACTTATCTCTATATTTATTATGTAACTCTCTAAATAGGTTTATCACATCCTCAACTATTTTCCTCGGTGGTAAAGCAAGTGTAAATATACCTGGTTGGATTGAATAATCTGGTGGATTTTTTAGATCTTGAATATATTTGAGGCCTAGCCTATAAATTCTATCAGACTTAGGTCCTATCATTAAATAATTTTCCATCCAGTTCCTTAGATCAGCATCTAAACCAATATTCCTAAACAATTTATTTAGCCATGTATTGAGAGTGTACCCATATACTGGGTTCATCCTAAGGGATGGGGTCAATACAATATCTGGCCCTAGTATGAATATTAGGGGTGAGAGAGCCATCCATATAAGTCCAGATGCTATATAGCTTGATACCCATAAATCCCTAAGCTTCCTTGAATTCGATATATATTTATGTATA
>DQVL01000042.1 GCA_015661745.1 Thermoprotei archaeon
CAGTTAGAACGTGTTGATAAAGCCTTATCATATATTGAACTGGCTAAGAATGAATCCAATAGATATCGAGCATATGAATATGCGTTGAAAGCCTCTATAGAATTTGCACCTGTATACCTATATATAATATCAAATATTGAAGTAGAGGAGAGGGTTGATAAGTCACTATATATAGAGTTGATAAATAATAGGAGGAAGGTACTGATCCAGATGAATAAGACGATTGAACGATTCCAGGATACTCTAGTAATATGTAGAGAAGTTTATATGGAGATAGATGCTGGAAGAGGGTCGATGAATGTATATCGTGAGATGTGTATAGAGCTTGATGTAAACCGTTTCAGAGGTCTTATAGAGGGGGCCATAGATAAACTAAATAGTTTAGAGGAGAATATTGATCGAATGTCGATGGATGAGATTAGAGAGATGTTATCTCAAGTAGATGATTCCATAGCTTTAATGATGAAGGAGCTTAATGAAGGTGTAGGTAGGAGGTGGAGGTCAGCCGGTTTGGTACATGGTATGTCAGTAGCCTCTAAGAGGATTCTTGAAAGTATTATATATTCGATTAATAGGTCGATAGCTTTTATAGAGGCTGGCGATATCCAGAGAGCCCTGTCAATATTGGTGGGTCTTGAACATAGGTTAGATGCATATGTTAATATCTTAAATAAGACATTGGCATACGCTGAAAAGATCGATATATCACAATCTCTAATAGATGGGATTAGAGAGTTATATAATGTTGTATCAAGTGTGAAGGATTTGGTATCACTCGCTATTGAATCTCTAGAATCCGGTGATGAAGCTGCAGCCCTAAACTATCTTGAGCAGGCATTAATAATGCTACAGACATATTTATCGGAGTATGGTGAAGGCCTCCCCATAGCAAAAGATGATTTGATGAGGTTTATCAATGAATCAATAAGGTTAAGAGATAGAGTTAAGATGCATATGCAGAGGTTTATGGGGGACAATATAAGAGGGATTATAAGGATGGTCGACAACATTGAGAGGCAGATTAATCAACTAGTATATCGATATGAGAATGGGATGCTCCCCAAACAAGTATTCATAATAATGTTGAACAATTTAAGGGAGATGCTCATTGAAATTAAGGATATGATTGGAGATAGGGGTGGAATGTATCAAGATATATTGGATAGGATTGATCAACTCATAGACTATATCGACCAACTATTGGATAAATATAGCTAATGAGTCGAATACTATATCATGGATCGGGCTATGGAGCGGAGAATCTATTACATCACCTACATTTTTATATCTATAATACTCATAGGGATAAATCTTGATGTAGGATCGTCATACTCCCAAGAGATTATTAGAGAGGTAGTTATAGAATTAAATATCGACGGCTCAACCAATATCAACTATAAACTATATATCCCTAATCCCCCACAGGATGTTATATTAAACCTCCCTGATGACCCGATATTCTTCACTGTATATGTTAATGGAAGTGAAGTCCCCTCATATTATGAGGATGGACGCCTCTACTTCTATGCCGATTCCAACGATGTTGAAATAATAATATTATCTAATGGATTGACTAGGAAAGAGGGTTTTAGATGGATCTTTACAATCGACATTCAATACCCTTTTAAGCTTATCCTACCAAGCAATACAGTAATATTAAATATATCGATAAACGATTTCTCGGTGGCTGTAGAACCCGATGGTAAGTTATCCCTCCTACTCCCTAAAGGAGAGTTGTCAATCGTCTATACATTCCCCCCGCCTGAGGAGGCCGCTGAAGAGCCTGTTATACTCCCAGCCCCACCATCAAATATATTACCTATATTAGCCATCCTAGCTATACTAGCGATCTCCATAATCTACCTGTTTAGAAGGAGGAATGTTATGGAGATAGAAGTTTTAGAGGATGAGCTTGATGATCGAGACCGGGAAATATTAAATACGTTAAAGGGTGGGATGAAGAATGCCCATGAGATTATGGCTGAAACCGGGATACCTAAATCACCCCTATATAGAAGGTTAAAACGTCTCGAGAATATGGGATATATCTCCTCTGTGAAGAGAGGCGGGACAAAATATTTCTATCTAACCAAGGATTTTAATTAGCTATATATCCATGGAAGAGGAATTCTATTGATGTAATGATCCCAAGAGATTATATAGAGGCGTATTTTAAGGAGTTAATCCCCAATGCTCGGGAGATTAAAATCGTTGGGAGAGAGGATAGAGATGTTAAGGGGTATGGATATGGGGAACCCATCACTGTAATGGTAGATGTAGATGGTGAGGTTAAAAAATATGTTATATCAACGGTTAAGGAAGATAGGTTTGGACATGAATATATATCTGATAGGGCTGGAGAGATATTATGGAGTTATAAGGCCTTTAATAATCTACCTAATCATGTTAGGGCTGTAGATGTAGGATATATCTCATCTGAGGGTAGATTAAACTCGGTCAAAGACTTTGATGAATTCTTTATAGTGACGGAATATGTGGAGGGGAGGCTATACAAAGATTTTCTATTTGAGATCTCAGGGTTTGATAGACCTAGAAAAGTGGATGAGGAGGTTGTTGATAAGCTTGTAGAGTATCTATATATGATCCATAGAAATAAACCCAATGTAGATCCTTGGCTATATATCCGGAGGATAAGAGATTTGATTGGGGATGGAGAGTGTATAATGGGTTTAATCGATAGCTATCTATGGAGTGGTAAAGAAGTTATTGATAAGGAATTTCTAGAAGAGGTTGAGGTGAAGAGTGTTAGATGGAGGTGGAAATTGAGGAGTTATATGGATCGATTATCGATTGTACATGGCGACTTCCACCCATGGAATATCATCATAGATGGAGATTTAAATATAACTGTATTAGATAGAAGTAGGGGTGACTATGGAGAGCCAGCTGATGATGTTGCAGCATTAACAATTAATTATATATTTATCAGCCTCCTAACCAGAGGCAGATTTGAGGATCCATATAGATGGCTATATAAACGTTTTATCAAGAGATATATAGATTTGACTGGCGACCACAACTTGTTAAATGTTATACAGCCATTCTATACATGGCGTGCACTCGTCGTCGCAAATCCAATATGGTATCCCGATATCGATCCAGAGATTAGGATGAAGATATTGAGATTCGCATCTGAAATCTTGGATCATAACGTTGTATCTATAGATTTGATTGATGAGTTGGTGTCGTGAATGGCATATATAATATGGTTTACCGGCCTACCATCCTCTGGTAAGACTACTTTAGGTGGTAAACTTACTGATTATATGCGGGGTTTAGGTGTTGAAGTGGAGTGGATGGATTCCGACGTCCTAAGAAGGGTATTGACACCTAAACCGAGCTATAGTCTTGAGGAGAGGGACTGGTTTTATAATGTATTGATCTGGTTGGCTAAGAGGTTCTATAGTCATGGGATAAATGTAGTCATTTCTGCAACGGGGAACAAGAGGATATATAGAGATACTTTGAGGGGTATGGTTGACAACTTCATCGAGATATATTTAAAATGTGATCTGAAGGTTTGTATCGAGAGGGATGTTAAGGGGGTATATAAGATGGGGTTAGATGGTCTATCCAAGACTGTGCCAGGGATAGGTGTTTCATATGAAGAGCCTCAAAAACCGGAGATTACCATTGAAACCGATAAGTATGACGTGGATGAATCATTCAATATATTAATAGAAAAATTGAGGGGTTTGGGGGTTATCTAGCTATGAGTCATCCATACACCGGATTTATTTAATCCATCCTTAATATTCTTAACTGCATCGCTGGAGGGTACCTCAACAATAATCCTTAGGAGTGTATAGCCCGGGGGTGAATAGATATCCATCCTATCATGATATACATCTACAATATTTCCTCCATTATCCGCTATTACCCCAGTTATCTTGTTAAGCGTTCCCGGAACGTCCAAGGCATAGCCCTCTAAAGTCACTAGCCTACCAGCCTCCGACAAACCCTTCAACAATATTCTATAGATATGTGTCAAGTCAATATTTCCGCCAGATAATAGTAATACAGTCTTTCTATTTCTAAATAATTCTCTGATGCCATCGAATATCGTTGCAACAGTCGTTGCGCCAGCCCCTTCAACAATTAGTTTATTCCTCTCAAGTATAAAGTATATGCCCTGTGCAATAGCCTTCTCAGAAACGGTTATAACATCATCGACATATTTCTGTATAAATTCATATGTAACTTCCCCAAGTTTCTTTGCAGCTAAACCATCTGCCAATGTAGGTTTAATCTCAACATCAACTAGTCTACCCTCCTTAAGAGATTTATATGCTTTTGGAGCTGATTCACTCTCTACACCAATTATTTTTATTTCTGGTTTCAGCTTCTTAGCTATATATGATATTCCAGAGATGAGTCCACCTCCACCGATTGGAACTACAATGGTGTCTACATCATATAATTCATTTAGTATTTCCCATGCTAACGTCCCCTGACCAGCTATGATCGCTGGATCATCAAATGGATGTACAAATTCATAGTTCTTCTCCTTTGCAATTTCATATCCCCTTCTAAACATCTCATCGAAGGGTGCATCTACAAGTATGACTTCACCCCCATAATTCTTTGTCGCCTCTATCTTGGATATACTTGCGTTTCGAGGCATTATAATAATCGACTCCATATTATAGAGGCTTGCTGCATAAGCCACCCCCTGTGCATGATTACCTGCTGAGACGGCTACGACACCCCCTACTCTATCTTTTAACTGGGATATCTTTGTTATTGCCCCCCTCACTTTAAAACTACCGGTTTTCTGTAGATTCTCACATTTTAGGTAGATTTCACCGCCTACCATCTCAGATAATGTCTTGCTATGCTCCATAGGTGTCTTATGAATATATTTATAGACCGTCTCAAGGGCATGCTGGAAATTCCTATCTACTTGGTTGAGGATGTCTAGACTACTCAATTAAGATCCCTATAGAAATATACTTCTAACCATGTTTTATATCCCTCTAATCTTCACCCCTCATCAACACTAATGTTATCCCCATAATCGATAGTGCCATGTAAAAGATTATGTTTGGTGTGAGATACTCTCCAAATAATATATATGCTAGTATAGATGATATGATCGGCTCTGTAATAACAGGTGCAGCTACAGCGGCCAGCTTCATCCTCTTTAAGAGATAATTTAGGAGTGTATGTCCACCTAACATAGGTATAGTCCCCAGGAGAAATAGATATATATATGTATCAAGTGGGTATCCAACCATCGGTTCCCCAATCGAGAAGACCATTACCAAACTTGTAGTGGCTGCTATACTATATACATATCCAGTATATACCATTGTATCTATCTCTCTACTCCTTATATGCTTACCTATTGCAAAATATATAGCTACCGATATCATTCCTAGAATAGCAAGTATAACGCCAAATAATGGATCCCCACCTGGTGGTGAAACATCATTTATGAATGACTCTAGTGATAGGAGTGCAACGCCTGAGAAGGTTAATCCAATCCCGATATACTCTCTAATATAATATTTTTCTCCAAAGAATATAGTTCCTATAATTAGGAGTAGGGCTGGATATCCGTCAACAATCGTTACACTTGGACCTACATTTAGATGTTGGAGGCTCCACATCCAGAGACCAAAATGTAGGGCTAACGCTACACCTGATAATCCCATATATACTATCTCCTTAAAGCTTGGAATATTATATATCCCCCTTCTATAGATGATAAGTATAGCTATTGTTAATACTGAACCTATTATCAATCTCCAAGAGGAGGCTATAAACCCATGTACCGATGAGAGCCTAACCAGTATAGATGCTGCAGATACATTTACTAGGGCTATAGAAAGGATTATATAGTCTAAGGTTCTACTCTCCCTAATCTTCAATTAATATATTCCCCCATAAACCCTACTCGATATATGCTATAGCCTCAACCTCAAGATCAACCCCCTTAGGAAGGTTAGACACCCCAACTACTGCTCTAGCAGGCCTCGACTCACTAAAGTATTCACTATAGATTTTATTGAAATCCCCATATCTATCTATATCACTCAGATATACAGTAACCTTTACAATATCATCTAATTTTCCACCGGCAGCCTCTACAACCGCCTTTACATTCTCTAAGACCCGCCTAACCCTATCCTCAAATCCACCATCGACCAACTCCCCACTATCTGGATCAATAGGTATTTGGCCGGATATGAAGAGGAATGGACCAGCCTTTATACCTTGGCTATATGGACCCACTGGTTTTGGAGCTTTATCTGTTGATATAACCTCCTTCATATCAATAAATATTTTTCTTAGCTATACTTAACCATTTAAATATCATCCACAAAAATTGATTTGAGAGGCAGGTCTAAATGCCCAGAAAATTATTGATTATAAGATATATACCTTATATCATAATATTCTTGGTAACATCCACAATCCTAGTCTACATAAATATATCTATATCTAGGGGTTTCACAGTTGAAGGAAGTATATATTTAGGATCTGATGGGGTGCCTAAAATTGTATTGAATGGTACTATTGAGGAGGGGTTGGAGAAGATACCATTACCAGCTAAACCACTCCCCGCTTCTGTCGCATTGTATGTTAATGATGAGTTGATAGCACCAATCGTGGTAAATGAAAGTATAGTTATATCTGGTTCACCTAATAGTAGATTTACCGTTACATATGTACCCGAGACCATTATTGAGGATGGTATTATAAGTTTTACATACTATTCAGATTATGACTCATATATCTACATAGATAGAAACATTATATTATTAAATCTCCCAAGTAATATCCTAGATTCAAATTATATAGATAATACATTGGTGATAAAGTTTAGAGGTGTATTTAATATTCAATATACCGTTAGAGAAGGGGGTGAAACCCTCCCTCCCCAAACAGGGTTGATTAACTTCATGGATATCCTCCCTATAATAACAGTCTTAATAGGTGGAGGTGGACTCATAATATTCTTGATACTTAGGATGAGGCGTGGGACGGAGGCTGAAGAAGTCATTGAAGAATTGATAGATGAAACTGATAAAGCTATACTTGATACGCTTAAGGAGAGGGGTGGAGAGCTATATCAGAGTGAGATCATGCGTATATTAGGTATTCCAAAGACTACATTGTGGAGGCATCTACGTAGACTCGAAATTTTAGGTTATATAATGATTAAGAAGGAGTATAAAAGGAATAGAGTTATCCTGAAGAGATACTATGGATCATAGGGAATAAGTGTTCCATAATGTTCCACCACATCCCTTATTATAATGAAATACCTTCTTTACAGACGGTGAATTAAAATGGATAGAGGTTTGATAGCCATATCAATACTTGGAATATTTCTAGTTAATCTTGGACTCGGCGTAATAAGTTGGGGGTATGCACAGCCACAGGATCCAGTTAAAGAACTATTGATTAGAGAGATTATAGTATATAGGGATGCGATAACAAGGATCTTAGATGCGATCCCCATCGAGACCCAGTTAACACAGGAAGTCCGTGAATACATTGCAGGTATCGATGGAATAGACTTGAATACATTATCTATTGATGAGCTTGAGGAGATCAGAGATAGATTAAAAGATTATTTTGAGGTTTTGAGGGAGGAGCTACCTATCGATCCAGTGGTAGGGGATGAAGTTAGGAGGAAAATATTGACTGAGGTCTCAAATGTTATAGAGCTAATCCTAGAGAGATATAATATATCATCTATTGATGAATTGTATGACTTGGTTAGGACATATATAGAACAGGGTGATATAGAAAAGGCTATGGAAGTCCTAGATGAATTAGATAGAGTCTTAAGTGAAGTTAGTGTAGACCTCCATTCAAAGGAGATCATAAGTGGGATATTGGATATGCTTAAGGGGTTCAGCCTCGATGGAAATGTGTCATCTGTAGAGGCATTAGATGAGAGTATAGACAATATAAGAACTACCATATATATATTGGGTGAGGTTAGAGACTATCTATTATCTATTAATGCCTCTGAAGAGAGTATATTGGCTTTAGACCTTGCAATATCTACATTAAACTCAACAATATCTATATTAGAGAATGTCAAATCTCGAGTAGGAGAGAATATCGTCCCTGGTGAGCTGGGTAGAGCAATAAATAGTACAATGACTGATGAGCTTTTAGAAGAGGTTGCAGAGTATAAATGGAGAGTCTCTATACTGTTAAATGAATCTAATAGGCTTGAAAAC
>DQVL01000107.1 GCA_015661745.1 Thermoprotei archaeon
GCAAGATCAATATGTCCAAAATGACCTGGACAGTTATCTCTATCATTACCACATACAGGACAATATGAACCGGGTTCTGGAGAACCCAATCTCGGGTCTAATACACTACCAGGAACTGGAGAACCAACTTCATCTCTTGGTATATCATTTGTAATCTCCACTACCGACATCGAACGTATTAACTGGGGGGATAACACACCAAACTTTATAGACTCAATCCTGTATCTAGAAGCCAATTCCTTAAACCTAAAATAATCTCTTGTGAAAGCCATTTAAACCACCTCCTTAACATTCAACCTAGGATATATAGTCATACTCTTCAACTCATCTAAGAGGAGTTTAAATGCATATGAAACATTAACCGGGACAATGGGGGAATCGGGTCCATCAACTGGACAGACAAACCTCTCCTCCCTAGCATCATAATAACTTTCTAAACCACATTCAAGACAGACATATATAGTAGCCTTATCTGATGAATCCAACATCCTCTCCTTTATTATCGATGAAGCTCCATAAGCCAAGAATACATCCTTCTCCATATCACCAATCCTGAGCCCGCCGTCTCTAGCCCTCCCCTCAGTAGGTTGTCTAGTAAGTATCTGTATGGGGCCGATGGATCGGGCATGCATCTTATCTGCAACCATATGATGCAACTTCTGATAATATACAATACCTATGAATATATGCGCCTTAAGCTTCCTACCTGTACGACCATCATAGAGAACTTCTGTTCCCATAGGTTCAAATCCAACCTCTCTTAACATTTTAGATAGCTCTTCATAATTAAATGATATAAATGGAGAGCCATCTACAAACCTACCAGATAATGCACCATATTTACCGGCTATTGATTCTAGAAACTGACCCACCGTCATCCTAGATGGAAATGCATGAGGATTAATTAGTAAATCAGGTATCACACCATCAGCGGTATACGGCATATCCTCGGGAGATGCAAGGAGACCAATAACTCCCTTTTGACCATGTCTAGATGCAAGTTTATCACCTAATTCAGGAATTCTATATTCACGGACCCTGACCATAGCGGTCAATTCCCCATCCCTATTTATTGTTAATAAGACCTTATCCACAGTAGCTTCAAACTGATCTATAGAGACAGAGTAATCCCTCCTCCTCTCTGTGAAAGATAACTCCCTAAATTCACTCTCAAACCTGGGTGGACCAGTCTTTCCTATAACTACATCATCTTTGACAAGCTTAGCCTCAAGATATGGAAGACCATCTTCTTCAAGAACTCTATAGTGATCCTCCCCCATGTAATTTATTACGTCAGACGTAGGAATTTCAAACCTATCTGAAACACCCCCACCATGTAACTTGGCAACAGATTCATATGTTTTATAGAAGAATGACCTGAGAAGACCTCTATCGACAGCAGCTTTATTAATTACTACAGCATCCTCCATATTATAACTCTCATATGACAATATTGCTACTACTAGGTTTTGACCTATAGGTCTATCATTGAGGTATATCATATCGGTTACCCTAGTCTGAACAATCGGGACTTGTGGATACTCAAGAACGTGACCACGTGAATCAACTCTAAAATTAATATTTGTAAATGGAATTCCAAGAGCCTGCTTAGCCATTGCTGCTTCATACGAATTACGGGGACTCTGATTGTGCTCAGCAAATGGTATAATTGACGCTGTAATTCCCAGGAAGAAATATGGAGCAAGTTCTAAATGAGTATGTTCATCAGTTAATTCCTCCGGGAAGAATGCAGTTAGAATGTTAAATTCTTCGTTAGCATCTATTAACTCGATTATGCCTTGCTTAAGAAGATCAGTGAATTTAAGTGTGCCATTTTTAACCATCTCAATATGTTCCTTGGTTAACAGTGGTTTTCCATTAACCACTCTTATTAACGGCCTTAAAACTCTTGCACTACTACTATCTATATATACCTCTGGCCTTATTTTTTCATTGTCATACATCCTAATTGCAACACTAACGTCAGGGGGAATTACGCCGTTTCTCCTATAGCTTCTTATCTTTTCTGCAAAGTCGATAGGTTCATTGACAAATCCTACAAAGTCTCCATTGAGGAATACTTTAGAACCATTGGTCCATAGATCCTCACCAGCCTCCTCAATTCTGACCAAACCCTCTTTAAGGAGAAGCTCTAGTATTAAATCCGATGGGTACTCGTTAGATACAACTGCAGAGAGAGCCAGATTCTTAACTAAACCAATGTTTTGCCCCTCCGGGCTTTCTACCGGACAGATCCTACCCAAATGTGATGCATGCACCTCTCTTGCTTCAAATTGGGGTCTACTCCTACTTAGGGGACTCTGAATTCTTCGAAGATGGCTTAGGGTTGAGATAAAATTGGTTCTATCTAGCATCTGAGTTACCCCAGTTGTTCTCTGTGACCAAGTTCCAGTGGCTAGGGCATGGGTTAACCTATGAGTTATTTTACTACCCCTTACTAGATAGGTTAGCTGGACTCTCCCATCATAAAGATAGTACTTTGAGATATTATAGCTTAAATCTTTAAGAAGTGATTTGAGGGATTTTGCGAAGATCTGGCCAAGTAATGGACCTGCTAGTCTAAGCCTTTTATATGCATAATGATCCCTATCATCCTCCTTCCTCCACCCCAACTTTAACTCAATGGCTCTCCTAACCATTTCAGCAAGTAGATAGGCTTTTCTAAGCCTATAATCAGGCCCCATACCAACATGGGGAAATAAGTATTTGTCAAGAATGTGTCTAGCCCTATTTATCCTTCTCTCAATAGGTTGTTGCTGGGCTTGTGTTCTATTACCTATGTATAAAAGGGCTTCTTCCTGAGTCTTAATATCTCTAAAGTTATTTAGTACTGGGAAAAGGACATCTTGTATTTCGCGGTGTCTTGAGACAGCCTCCGCAATATCACCTTCTTTAACTATTCCTAATGCTTTCATAACTATTGGGAAGGGTATAGGGGATATTGTAAAGGGCAATGTAACAACTATAGTCTCTCTTTTGAGTGTGACCACCACATGATTCCTTAATGAACCTTTAACCGATAAAATTCTTGAAGAATATAGTTTAGTCGATGAAGACTTGTCTACTCTTGTTATTATCGTGTTGGAAGCCAAGTCTTCCACAGCGATTATAGCTCTTTCACTTCCATTAATAATGAAATATCCACCCGGATCATCTGGATCCTCCCCCATCCTTATCAAATTCTCTCTGGTCTCACCATTTAGATAACAAATTTTAGATTTAACCATAACAGGTAGTTGACCAAGTTCAACCTCCTCGGTTATCTCGAATCCACCTTGAACCTTTTTAAATATAGCTTTTATAGGAGCATAATATGTGAATCCACGTAATCTACATAATGAAGGTATATAACCGCTTTTCTTTGTTAACGGAGCACCTGAGACATCTTTGGTACTAGGAGGATCAACCCATACCTTAACAATTTCAAAGCTAACTTCACCATGTTGTGTTGATATCTTAAAGCCTTTATTCTCTTCTACAATCTCATGTATAGTCTTATCAATAAATTCATTATACGAATCGATATGTTGCTTTGAGAGACCAAATTCTCTCAACATCGATTTTATTATGGGCCATGTATCGTATGCATATTTCTTATATACCAAGAATTTGTTTACATCCAATCTCTTCATACTATATCACCAATCTATAATATACACTCTCTCCAGCTGTAGGGCTTTTTCTAGTTATCTTTATAATGTCTCCATGTTTTGCACCTAGTGCTTTCACTACGGGATCGGTTCTTTTAATATATGGGAGCTTATATTTGTCTCCTCCCGCATATTTATCAATAATTTTTTTAGCCTCTTCCTTGGACAAAATCTCATGTTTAGGAACCAATTTATGAGATAAAATTATTTTCTTGAGTTTCTCATCAATCTCGTTTTCAACCATAGGGGAACACCCTAAACATAATATTTATAACTACACATTTGATTGTTTCACATGAGTTATACATATTTGAAACCCCAATGTCAATATATTTACCTTATCTACACCTATATAAATCTTATCTACACATAGTAACCCATTTTATGACAAAAAGGTTTCATTTTATGGCGGGCCCGGCGGGATTCGAACCCGCGACCTCCGGGTATCCCCCTAAGTCATCCCTATGAAGGTCATCGCTTTCATCCCGATGGATAAAAGCCCTACGCCCAAAATAGTCGGCGCTCTACCTAACTGAGCTACGGGCCCAACCTAATTCTAATTTCTGCCTACACCCTTAATAAATTTATGTATCTTTAGGGTGTATAATCTCAATCATAATGACACTATATTTAGTTGGATTAGGAATTTATAGCGAGCCTTCACTACCCAAAAAATGGTTAGATAAGATAATAAGGAGTAAATACATATATTTTGAGAGATATACAAGTCCCTCTCCATATGATATAAATTTCTTACGTACGTATCTCGGTAGAGATGATATCAAATATATAAAAAGAATAGATCTTGAAATGAATACCGAGGACTTAGTTGAAAAAGCAGTTGATGAAGACGTATCTCTACTCATTTATGGAGACCCTCTTATAGCCACGACACATAAATCCCTCATATTAACATGTGTTGATAAAGGAGTCAAATACGCGGTTTATCATAATTTATCGTCATACCTATATGCCATATCCGAATCCGGCCTAGATATATACAAAATTGGTGTGATAGGAACATTAGTTAGAGGAGGAATAGAGATAAACCGATCTACACTAAAAAAAATAAGGTTTAACTTGGAGAATGGGTTTCATAGCCCTATATTGCTAGAATATTCAGCCGATGAAGGTTATATGATGCACCCCGTAGAGGCGATAAACATTATTAGAAGGGAAAAATCTTTATGGATGGATATAATTA
>DQVL01000135.1 GCA_015661745.1 Thermoprotei archaeon
GCTTCCTCCATCTTTCGAATGTTTCTATTGCTTTCTCATAATATTTCTCTTTATTATCTGAAACTCTTGCAGCATTAAGGCATGTTTTTATTATCATATCTTTCATTCTCAGACTCTCAAAATTAGATAAAGCCTGATTATATAATTTCAATGCTATATCATATTCTCCCATGTCTTTAAATCATGACAATATTATGCAAAGTTTCGCGATTGTATTTCATCGAGGATTTCATCCAGCTCAGCAGTATTTTTCCCGCTGCTCAAGGTCATCTTGCTAAGCTCTTTAATCTCATTCTCGATAACTTTTAGCTTGACCATGATCTCATGAACTTCTGCCGGCTCGATCTTGCCTTGGAGTTTACTTGTATAATCGCTGATTATATCCCTATACACCCTTACCTTCCTTGCAAATGGATCCACGACATCCATGATTACTGATCTAACAGACCTCATCTGTTCTGGAGAATCCTACATTATGTGCTGAAGAACTCTCAAATCGTCAGTTGTTGCAGCATTCCTGCCGTGGAAGAATGCATGAGCTTTAACAACAGCCATCACCTGGTTGAAGCGCCTATCGCTTACAATTATTTCGTTTTCTCTGAAATTTCTTCTCAGCTCAACTATGTTGGCAGTATTGGGCTGATATCTACCTTAGCCACGTGTTATTGATTATTTTCAGCTCATCCTTTGTAATCCTCGTCTTTGGAGTGTAACCATCACATCTCTTCAACATTTCCTCGAAATCCCCATCATTCTTGATATATTCCACAACGTACCTGAGAAGTAACCTGTCGTAAAGTGCTGTCAGCACCTTCTCATCCTCCGGCATTCTCGTTCGATGCTGCAATAAGTGTGTTCAGCGGCACTTTTACAGCTATTCCACCATCATGGTAAATCCTCTCCTTGATTATCGACAGCATAGAATTCAGGATTGCACTGTTAGCTTTGAATATCTCATCTATAAACGCTATTTCAGCCTCAGGAAGTTTGTTTGCTGTAATGCGCCTATATTCTCCAATACCGTTAAATCGATTGGGCCGAAGAACTCTTCTGGCGTAGTGAACCTCGTGACAAACCATTAGAAGTATTTGGCATCAAAATGAGAAGCTCTTGCAATTGCGGACTTAGCAGTACCAGGAGGACTGAGGATGTAAACGTGCTGTTTGTTATTTGGGCAAATAAACTTGGAGAAAAGTTTAAATTTACTAAAGAAGTCTACGTAGGTGAAAGTACTCAATTCACCCAAATTGGGTATGTTGTACACTTGGTTCAGTTATTGTATGTGTAGTTATCGGAGTTCTATATTTAAGAAGGAGGGGAGATGTATGAAGTTGAAGTTAATTAAGAAGCCTGTTTCATTAAGTGATGATGATGAGATCCTCTTGAACCCGAATTATAGAGTAGTTAAAGTGGATCCAAATGAAATTTATATCACGCATGGGCTTAGATCCGTATATAGCTACGCTGTAATAGATGACCGCAAGCTTGGTGTTCTTGGTAAAATCATTGATATGCTGAAGCAACCAATATCTGTTCAAGAATTACTATCAAAGCTCGAATTATCTGCAGATGATAAACAATATATTAAAAGTTTCATAAATAATCTTTATGAAATGGGAGTAATTTGCAAGGCAGATAGTGACACTATAACTGCCTACTATCGTGTGCATTACGAAAATGTTCCAGATCTAACAACTAAAGATATATGTATAATTGGATGCGGTCCTTTAGGCATCAGAATAATATCCACCCTACTAGCTTTGAGGTTCAAATCTATAAACGTATTCGATGATAGGATGTTCTTAGATTCTGAGGTGGAAAAGTCTCAATTTCCATTGTATATAAGAAGATATTTGTTATCTTGTAGAAACTATTCGGATATTATCAAGAACTTTATTAAAGATTACGAGGAGTATAAAACGCACATAAAAGTAATTGATGCTACTAATGAAGATTCACTATTGGAAGTGGCCAAGTCGTCAGAAATAATAGTTGTTACAGCGGAGTACTATAGACCTAAGCTTTTTAACGACGTGAATGAACTGGCACATAGAAATGGATTTAAATTGCTCTATGGGTTCATAGATGGCAGTATAGGTTGTGTTGGCCCTCTAGTAATACCGAAAGAAACTGCTTGCTACATGTGCTTCGAGAATGCTTTTGAAGCTTGTAGCGTATATCGCGAGAACTTTATAACTTTTAAGCATCAAATGATGATCCATGAAAGCGAGCGGACGTATTATATCAGCCAGGTTACACCTCTCTATGATATTATATCAGGATTTATTATAGATAATCTCATAAGATTTCTTATTGGAGATACATTACCACTGCTTAATAGAGTTTTATTCTTGAATTTTGAGTCCTTAGAGATAGAAATTCAAGACTTCCTTAAAAATCCAAGGTGTCCTGTTTGTTCGTCGTTAAAGCCTGCTCACAGATCGCCGATGGAATTGTGAGGTGATATTAGTGGGGTGGAGGTATCTCAGATATGAGCTGGAAGAGTGGAGCAATTTAATGAGTTCTAGACCGATACTTCCGCTTTTTAAGTCTCTAATATTAAGAAACACGACTTTAGCTAGGGAATTAATGTTCTACGATTCTACCAAAACACACATCGATGAACTTTATCATGAAAACAGTAAGTACTCAAAAAACACAACAGATATAGAATGTATTAAATTACATCTTTTAAAATTAAAACAAATGAAATCTCAATTTGGGCTCACCCCAAAAAAGGAGTTTTTTAAAGAAGGGAAAGCATTTATGACTCTAGATGTACTCCCAGAATATTTGAGAAAAATTCTAGAAAAAATCCAAGAAGAAGTTCCAATTTTTATTAATGTCTTCCTCCTTGTGAAAAGTGATGGTTGTTATGATTTACTTAAATTTGATAGAGCTTCAGATTACCTTATTTTAATCAAAAAAGTAAGTTTAAATAAAGTTCACGAAGTAGTAGAAAATAACATATTTACATTAAAAATTAATATAGAAATACCGCAAGCTATTTTGTTCGTTTATGGTAACCATGTTATCAGCAGAATTATTTACGGTAACAGAGGTTACAGAGTAGTTCTTATAGAATGTGGTAAAGTTATTGGATTGATAGAAAACGTTTTACGCACCGCTGGATTAGCCTTTGATTCTACTTACATCTTTTATGATGATACTATTAATGAGTTTCTTGAGTTTAACGATAGAGAGTTCGCCGTACACGCAGTAGTGGTCGTTGGGGGTGAGACGAGCGATGGATAAGGGAATTTTAGAGGATATTAGAAGTTACATAAAGAAAAGATTAGAGAACTTTGATCACACTTTCCCTATTGTAGTGGATAGTCTACTAAGGTATGAGGAAAATGAGGAAAATGAATCGTCTAAATATATAGAAACATTCAAACAAATACCCGAAAGTGTCAAAATAGTAAAAGAATATCCTAACTCTGTTAAAATTAGGCTTCCTAGACCACCAAGAATTAACGCTCTCCTTGGAGACACAATTCTAAGACGAAGATCTATACGAGAATATAATGAAAATGAATATATCAGTCTAAACGAGTTATCAGCTTTACTGAACTATTCATATGGAGTTCGTGAATTTAAGCCTGCATATAACTTTGCCGAATTTCCATTTCGAACCGTACCAACATCGGGAGGTTTACAGGGACCGGAGATTTACGTGGTA
>DQVL01000019.1 GCA_015661745.1 Thermoprotei archaeon
ATATATAGCTTGTCATCCCACAAATCCAATTCTCTATATCCATGTTTTAATAGGTATTCCCTAATCTTTGTTGAGCTTTCAAACCTCTTCATCACCGATATCGCTATATTACTCCCTAATCTAGATATATTCTCGACTGTTAAAAATGGATTCTTAAGATGATGGATTGTTGATATCATGAGTACTAGGTCAAATCCTCCCCTTATAGGAGGATCTTCAATAGATGTGAGAATTAGATCTGCATATCCACATCTGATTCTAGCTTTTAATAAACTTTTATAGGATATGTCTATACCTATAATATATGAGTTTGTTACCTCACAGATATACCCTGTTCCAATACCTAGATCCAATATATTTTGTGGATTATACATGTTACATATAAGCAGATACTTCCTCCTCTGGATATCTCGATAGAGCCTGTCATATGCATCAACAGATTCATCATAGAGTTTAGATATATCTTCGTATCTATCTATATCCATCACTTATCTATACATGTTATAAGTAAGGAGGATATATATTGAATTCGATGAAGCGTCCATTAGGTATCACTATATTATCTATAGCCCATATTATCTTTGGTGGATTAACAGTGCTTATGGCTTTATTCACCGCACTATTCCTTTTAATTGATATCCCGCCTGATATTATAAATGATGGTTTTGATGGTATCCCTACGAAGGGATTGGGTATGGCATTTAACACGACAATCCTATTTACTATTGGAGCAATAGTTCTAGTTACTGGTATTGGACTTATAGAGGGTTGGGGTTGGATATGGTATGTAGAAATATTTCTAATGATCTCCCTTATATTAAACATTATTTTTCTATCGGTCTCAACATTATCCCCAATATTTGTATTGATATTTCCCTTGGTCATACTATATTATCTTTATAGGCCATATGTAAAGGATTACTTTTTTGGATATGGGGATTCAGATATAGATGAAACATTGTGAATGGTTCTTTTGATTAGGTTATGATTTAAAGTATACATATATTCATTTTAACTTATAATTATTTGGGTGTAGAAAGTGTCTAGCCGTCCTCTCGGAGTTACTGTATTGGCTATTCTATATATTATATTCTCGGTTCTCCAGTTATTCGGTGGATTAGCCATGGTATTCTTTGGAGCATTGATGATGTCGATGTTTGGTTTTCCCGGTATGGGTCAAGGTATGGCAGGTCTAGGTTTTCTAGTAGGTTGGTTCTCATTAATATCTATAGTATTTATTGTACTTGGTATCATTGGATTGGCTATAGGATTTGGATTATTGGCTGGTAAGGAGTGGGCTAGGATATTAGCAATAATATTTGGATTATTCAATATATTTTTTGGATTATTATCTATTATGTCAGGTGGATTACTATCTCTAGTATTTGGTGTATTAGTGGTTTGGTATCTCCTCCAACCACATGTAAAAAGCTTCTTTGTTGAAGGCTTATAACCCATAAATTTTTTATATTATAGTTTCTAGTATTATCAACATATAAGATTGGCTTGGAGGAGGTATATGTGGATAGTGGAGAGGCTGGTAAACGGCCATTTCTAGTTACTCTCTTGGCTCTATTATATATTATATGGGGTATATTCATGGTATACACACTTTACCAGGGTGTTATGCTAGGTCTTAATATCCCGGGATTAGTGGATATATCCGGTGATCTAATACTAGGCATAGATTTTTATATTGTTGATATCGCAATATTAGCCTCTATCAATATTCTAATGTTTTTATCTGGTGTTGGACTATTAAAACTTAAGCTTTGGGGGTATTACTCAGCTATAGGTCTTGCCGTTATTGGGGCGTTAAGCTCGATATTATTCCTCCCCATAAGTATATTAGGTATAATACTAAATTTAGGAATAATTTACTATTTGACTAGGGCTAGAGTTAGAAGAAGTTTCACGTGGTAGATTATCACAATGAAGTGTGTAAAGGGATGTTACATATGCTGTATAAATACTAATATGGAATTGACATTGGATGATATTAAAAGGATAGAATCACTTGGATTTAACCGGGAATACTTTACGGTTGTATATGATGATGGAATTCCTAGACTGAGAAATATTGATGGAGCATGTGTATTCCTCGATAGATCTAGTGGATTATGTAAAATATATGGTTATAGACCCTATGGATGTAGGATATATCCGGTTATCTATGACTTTAATAGGGGGTTTATCATAGACCGAATTTGTCCAGCCAGGAATACTATAGATGAGAGGGAGTTCCATGGGAGAGTATATTCACTTAAATGGGTCTTAGATAAACTATCTATTATGGTTGATGCCGATGATAAAGAGTGAGGAGGTTCTCCAGTTTATAGTTGGGACACCCGAAGATTCACGGAGGCTAGACCGGCTAGCTACAGAACTTGGTATAGACTCTCTCATACTTATGGAGAATGCATCTCTAGCTGTATTTAGGGTTTTAAGGCAGATGTATAACTTAAGTGAGACTAATGTTCTTGTAGTAGCCGGTATCGGGAATAATGGTGGTGATGCCCTGGGTCTAGCCCGTAAACTCTATGTCGAGGGATATAATGTTAAAACTGTAATAGTTGGTGACCCAGATAATTATAGGTATCCAGCTAAAGTAAATTATAAGATAGTTAAAAACTTGAATATGGAGGTTAATACAATTCACTCAACCCATGATATTCCCTTATTTAAGGATTTACTGGAATGGTCCGATGTAGTAGTCGATGGATTATTGGGTATAGGTATAAATAGGGATGTACGTGGAGTATATAGTGAAATAATAAGTCTTATAAATACATCGGGTAAGGACGTTATATCCATAGATATACCGTCTGGAGTTGGGGGAGCAGATGGTAAGATATATGGCTCAGCAATAAGGGCTAAAGCTACAGTTGTAATGGGTATCCTTAAAATCGGTAATCTAATATATCCAGGTGCTGAATATAATGGTAAACTCTATATATCCAGACTTTCCTATTCATCCCCACTCATCAAAAGTATAGATATAAGACAGTATGTAAATCTACCTGTAAATTTCCCTAGGAGGAGGGAGGAGAGCCATAAGGGGGATTATGGTAAGCTACTTACAATTGGAGGTGCAATAAACTATTATGGTGCCCCACTATTCAGTACATATGCATTCCTAAAATCTGGTGGGGGATACGCAAGACTAGCAACATTAGAGGAGGTCATAAAAGTAGTTGCTGGGAAGGCTCCCGAAATCGTCTTCCATCCACTAACAATGAATAGTGAAGGAGCGATATCAAGTGAGAACATCGATAAAATATTAGATCTTATTGAGATGTATCGAATAGATATTTTGATAGTGGGTCCAGGACTAAGTAGATCCGAGGATACACTGTCTCTTGTCAGGGAGCTCCTCCTCAAAACTAATAAACCAGTTATTCTTGATGGAGATGGTTTATATGCTATAAAGGATGATCTTGAGATAATATCTAGGAGGGATGGACAGACTATATTGACTCCTCATAAAATTGAGTTTACAAGGGTCTTTGGTTTAGAGATGGATTATGTTGATGAGAACCGTATAGCAGTCTTAAGAGACATTTCTTCAAGGACCAAATCTATAATTGTTTTTAAAGGCGCCCATACATTAATAGGTTATCCAAATGGAGATATCTTCATCAATCTAACTGGGAATCCAGGGATGGCTACGGCAGGGTCGGGTGATGTATTGAATGGGGTGATTGCCTCCTCATATGGATTAGGTCTTAGATTGGGAGATGCTGTTAAAGCTGGAGTATTTCTACATGGCTTAGCAGGTGATATAGCTGCTAATGAACTTGGTATGGATGGATTCACCTCATGGGATCTCCTAATGTATCTCCCGAAGGCTGTGAAGCTATTTAGAGAGAAGTATAGAGAGGTTATAGATAGGTATTTGCCGGAGGTGGTTCTATGAGGGCTTGGATATTGGATGTACAGGCACCGGTGGAAGAGAGGCCATTGAGGATTG
>DQVL01000128.1 GCA_015661745.1 Thermoprotei archaeon
GTTTCGACACTTTTAAAAGGCCTCTGGAGTTGGGTGCAGATATAGTTGTCCACAGCGTTGCCAAATATATTGCCGGCCACTCGAATATAGTTAATAACGATTATAGACATTAAGGACAAGGAAATATATGAGGATATATAATATGGTTAGGGGATGGAGAAATATTCTCTTATCGGAAGCCCCATCAAAATATTTTATATTTCCTGTATAAACAACAATCTTTCTTTATATATTTAATTATTTGATTAATTCATGTGATGAAGTTTAGCTATGTTAAGGTATATAGTGCCTTACTCCTTAGATTTGGATTAGAGGTCTTCGACCTCGACAAGGTTTATAGCGAGTTGGGTTGGCTGGGCGTTAAGACCCCACTAAACATTATTATGCAGAGGCTTTGTAGGAAGGGGTATATTGAGAGGGTGGGGCGGGGTAAATATAGGGTTGTGCATCCAACCATACTGCTTCTAGAGTCACTTGGTTATAGGTGGAGGGATAGGGTGGCCAGTGAATATAGACCGATCCTAGAATATGTAGTATCTAGGCTCATCGAATATTTCAGGGAGAGGCTTGTATCCATAGTATTATATGGATCCCTGGCTAGGGGGGAGGCTAGGGATACTAGTGATATCGACCTCCTAATAATTGCAGTCGATATACCGGGAAATTATAGTGAGAGGGTTGAGCAGATCTCAAGGATCCTAGATGATGTTAGCAGATTTAGGTATAGGCTTTGGATGGAGAAGAGGATCTATCCACTAATAGACATAATCATATTGGATAGGGAGGAGGCTATGGTGAACCACCCCCTATACCTGGACATGGTCTACGATGCAATCATAATATATGACAGGGACTCCTTTATGGAGAAAAGGATTGAGGCGATACGTAGGAAACTGGATGAGCTCGGGTCGAGGAGGATACAGTTGCCGGACGGCCGATACTACTGGGTTTTAAAGCCTGACCTTAAGTGGGGTGAAGTTATAGAGTTATGAGGACAGATAAAATGGCTCTAGACTATTTAAAGAGGGCTAGATCCAGGTTGATAGATGCCGAGTCGAGCCTAAATAGAGGAGACTACCCTGAAACGGTTAGATATTCACAGGAGGCTGTAGAGCTATCTCTAAAATCCGTATTGAGGATTATGGGGATCGAATATCCCAAGATTCATGATGTAGGAGATATATTATATGTGAATAAGGATAGATATCCTGAATGGTTTAGAGAGGAGATAGATAATATTAGAAAGTTATCGAGGGAACTAGCTTTAAAGAGGAGCCCCGCGATGTATGGGTTGGAGCTATCTGGGAAGACGCCAAGTGAATTATTTGATAAGAGGGATGCTGAGGAAGCCTTTAAGTCAGGTAAATATGTATATGAGATGGTTAAGAAGGTTGTTGAGGAGTATTTAGTTGGAAACTCAGAATCCACCACCTAATCTATAGATATGAAGATGATTATTCAGTCAAAAGTAGAGCCTTAGCATCGTAAATCAATCGACAACCTATGTTTTTTACGATATCGTAAACCATCGTAAAAATATCCCAGCCCCAATATAAACTATCCCAACCAATGTAACTCTCTACATTCCAACATATTATCTAATATCCCTCATATCTATATCCAAGTTAATTGTTGGGGGCAGAAACATCAGTAGTCCAACTTTATCCGCATATATCACTTTAGTATTACTCATCCAGTTATCTCATTGATAGGTATTGGATCATATATCGGGACTAAGGGACAGGTCTTTGACGTCATCCTATATATACCAACATTGTTTCGGTCCTCATCATGCTACCTACACCGGCATTCTACCCAGATAGAATACTAATACTATTTAGAAATATCACGTTATTATTGCCCACACCCACGCATCAGCTATACTGCGGATACTACTATTGAATATCGATAGGAGTGGTTTTGATCTAGATATCAATACACATACTATATTACTGGTCGTATTGACCATGATATACCTAGTAGTTGGCCTAAATGGTATTAAATGGAGTGAAGATTAGATGATCACATCTACCCAATATAGTATTGGGTCCTCCATCCTTTACCTCTCTTCCTAACCAATCCCAATTCAATTAGTTTATTCAATCTCTTGACAACAGCCTGTTTAGATAACCCTATTTCCCCTGCTAACTCTTTGGATGATGATGGGTTCCTAACCAATATATTTATTATCCTCTCATCTATATCATCTAGACCTAGTTTATTAATGGATAGTTTGAATACGACCTTAAAACTGTAGCCTCTAGATATGAACTCTAGGTCTACGAGGGGGTGCTCCCTACAAAGCTTCTTCATCAAGACTATACCAGATCCATATCTCTCTATATAACCAGTATCATACATTAACTGGGATAGAACAGGGTTCCTAGGGATATGGATCGGCTCATCCAGATCAACACCTGGGACAAGGCTTCCAGGACTACTAATTACAAGCCTATCTGGATAGAGAGAAACTAATATATCTGATGAGATGGCATAGTTTCTATGGGTTATTGCATTAACCAGAGACTCACGAACAGCCCTTAATGGATACCTACCAATCCGCTCCCTACGGGGTCCAATAACAACCTCTAGATCCATCAACTCACCGATTAGATACTCCATAACTTCATCCGCGACTCTCCAAACCGGTCCATGAAACTCTTTAGATGAGTATGGAACTCCGTCACCCCCAACCTTAA
>DQVL01000038.1 GCA_015661745.1 Thermoprotei archaeon
GAATAATGTCTTTTGAATGGTTTCATTGTTGAGATACCACATTATACACTGATAAATTGATAATCTTTATCATTTGTTTAGGTTATACATCTATATATGTGGATGCAGAGATGGCTTGGAGATATATATTCAAAGCTATATCATAACTTTGGTTTAGAGACATTCAAATTCTCGGATGCATTAAAAATTCTTGGTGTCGACAAGGATAAACTATATGTTGGATTCTCCCATCTACATAAACATGGTGTATTAACAATATATAGACGTAGTAGACCCAGGATATACCGACTTCTAAACCCTAGCAACTACCTCATAATCTCATCAGGATATGCTAAATTAATTAGGGTAAGACAGGAGAGATACCTAAACATTATATACGACTTTTATAGATCCGTGAAGAAGAGGTTTAGGCTTAGGTCATATGCTATCTATGGATCTATAGCAAGGGGCTCCGCAAAATATGATAGCGATATTGACATCTTGATAATCTCAGATGATTTCAGAGGTAGTTTATCCCGTAGACTTGATGAGCTTCATATCTGTATCGAGGAGGTGGAGGATGAGCTTCAATGGCTATATAGACACGAGATATATCCAACATTAAGTCTATATCCATTAACCTCTGAAGAAGCAGTTAGAATCCCTCTTATACTCCTAGATATAGCATACGATGCTAAAATTGTATATGACGATGGATTCCTATCGAGATTGATAAATATCATACATGATAGACTCTCAGTTTTAGGGGCTAAGAGAATACAATTAGAGTATGACATCTGGTACTGGGATCTAAAGCCAGACTATAGATTATATGAAGTGGTTGATATATGAAGATTCTAAAGCTTGCATCTTCATATATTAGGCAGGGGAGGGTTTCAGATGCCATAGAAGCCTATAGAAACGCTAACTATCCATATGCCTTAAGACTTTCTCAAGAGGCTGTAGAATTATCCCTAAAGGCTTCACTAATTCTCATAGGTATTGAATATCCAAAGATACATGATGTATCAGGGATACTCAAGCTATATAGAGAACGCTTCCCAAAATGGTTTAGAAGTGAGATAGATTTCCTGGCTGAGACCTCCAGTAGATTAGCTATTAAGAGGGAGATAAGCTTTTAAGGAAGTTAAGATGCCTACCTCACTCCAGAAGATTTAATATCTAAAGATGATGCATATGACGTTGTTAAAAGAGCTTAGGAAACACTTAAACTATGTAGTAAACTACTGAATGAATATACTCGGAGATTGAAGGGAAATTAATGCCGAGCTAAAGTCTGGCTCTCCACGTATTCGAATCATCTAATAATGATGTAAAAAGTGGCGGTGTATAATCACTCTTTTGGCTTCATGTTCTCCAGTATCTGTATAAACTCCCTCTCAACCTCCCTATGATCCCTGAAATGTTTATTTAGATCTACTGTGACTGCATACATCCAATATATCTGGAATATCCCCAGTGTAACTATTGAAAGTACTATATAGAGAACGACATTCCTATCTGGAACCCTCTCAAGTGATCTAACATCATATGTAAATCCCCCAAGATTATATTGCCTAGCCATATTATTCACTATGTCAGTCATATCAGTCTCTCCTCTTCCAAGCTTCTTCAGAGAATCCGTAACTACATAGAGGACGTACCAGATCAATATACCAATTAAAAAGACTAGTATCGCCCATAATACTGGACTCTTTTCACCACCCATCCTATACTCTAAATCCCTCAATAAATCATTCATCCTTCGAGACTCATCACTATATCCAAGCTTATCAAGGTAAGCCGCGGTATTCCTATATAACTCCCTAACCCTATGAAAATGTTCGTTAATTCTTTTGAGCCATACATAAACCAGATATATAGTGATTAATGCTCCTAAGAAACCTGCCAACATCATAATCGACAGACCAGATAAAATAACCAGTATAAATGCAGGTGCTGCCTCAGGAGGTACAGCAGGACCAGTAGTACCGATGGGCTGAATTGTACCAATCATGAAAAATAAGAATGATAGTAGAAATGCGATTAGACCTATAACTGCTAAGAGGGGCCCAAGGATGGGAAGCCAAACCGGGATCTCCGCATCAGAGTCCCTAGCACGTCTTATTGCATCTTTAATTCTCTCAAGTTCATAGGAGGCGTCAGCCGAATTAGTCATAAAAATATAGATTAGTCAAATACATATATATATACCGAAGGGCAAGACATAATCTCATAATACCATAATCATTTAGGGGCATCCATAAAAAATTTGCATGTATCACAGGAGATGCAGATTCCAACCGAAGCTAAAAACCAAGACAACAAATAAAAAACATAAACTATTATAGATAAAATCCTATATAGTTATGCGACACACCATATACCTCCCAATATTTAGAGGTTCAATCAAAGTCGAATATGAAAACAATATAATTTATAGAGTAGAATATATAGATGAGGTTAGACATGTATCATCTGATGACATCGTATATCAACTCTTCAAAAGATACGTAGATGGATTAAAAACCGATTTCACAAGACTAAAAATAGATCTAAACCGATTAACCACATTCCAAAGAAATGTATACCAATTAATTAGAGAGGTACCATATGGCGAGGTGAGAAGCTATAAATGGGTAGCAAACCAACTAGGTATAAAAGCCCCACGTGCAATAGGACAGGCATTGAAGAGAAACCCATACATAATTATTGTCCCATGTCATAGAATCATAAAATCCAATGGTTCAATAGGGGGATACACATCAATACATGGAGTAGAACTAAAAAGATTCCTACTAGATTTAGAGGGTGTAAAAATAGACTAGGACACAAAAATTCTAAAAAGCCAGATAATACATATGCAACAGAAAGACAATTTATCCTGATATAAAAACTCAATAAAATAAACAGGTAAAAAACCTATTCCTATCGGGTGGATAGATCAAGTTTAAACTTATAAGTTTAAAACAAAGTAGATTATACAAATATTTAATTTATAACCTGGATTCTATCGTCCTGTTAAATCATTCCGCATAACATGTTTTAATTGGGTCTGGGAAATATAGTTCCATCAAAATTTTTATAATTATTTCCAATATACCGTCAAGAATATTTGATATTTTTATATTATTTAATTGTTTCTAGGATTGTTTACATTATATATGATCTATCTGATGAAATTTAATTGTTTTTGTGACGCTTATTTTTGTATGATATATTCTATTGAAGTTGCCTATATACTGGAGATTATCGAATAGTTCATCTCATTTATTGAAGTGTTTATCGTTGGTTTTTAGTGGTGATTGGGGTTATAGTTTTTCGATTAGGGTTAAGAGTTTATCATCTGGAATGTGATGTATATTGAAATGTTTGTTTATATCCTTTGTGACTAGGTATGCCCAGTATAGTGTGAATAGACCTAGGGTTATTACTGATAGGGTTATATATAGGATTACATTTCTCTCTTCAACCCTTCTAACATCCTCTATGTATGGTTCTAGGCTTTCTAAACCCTTCTCTCTAAAGAGGGTGTCGAGTCTTTTTAGGATTTTATATTCTGTTAAACCTATTTTTCTTAGTGAGTCGTTTACCATATGTAGTATATACCATACTAATATGTTAATTATTAATACTGCTATTCCCCATAATACTGGATTCCTTTCTGTAGACATTCTATATTCAAGGTCACCTACTTCACTATCTATCCATCTTGATAGTTCATTATAACCCTTTTTCTCTAGATATAATGCAGTATTTCTATATAATATTCTTATCCTATCTAAATGTTTATTGATCCTGTCTAGCCAGACATATACTAGGTAAATAACTATGATTGCTGCTGGGAGGTATAATATGATTGGAGATGCAAATAGTAATAGAGTCAAAATATAGATCGCCTCTATTGGTGAGATTAAAA
>DQVL01000016.1 GCA_015661745.1 Thermoprotei archaeon
AAAAATCTGGATTATATTTGGTCTAATAGATTCCTTAGATGATAAATGTATAAACTGGGATTTAGATATGTATTATAGATGGTGTTGGTCTTTGATGGATGAAGCCCTCAGATGGTTTGATGAGGCATTATGGGATTATGAGACTGCGGAGATATTGCACCGTGAGAAGAGGTATAATGCCTCAGCATTCTATGCACATCAAGCTGCGGAGAAGGCTGCTAAGGCACTACTCTACCATGTTAACGAGGCCCCATGGGGGCATAGTATAAGGGTCCTGCTTGAGAGATTTTTTAGGAGAATGGGTGGAGGGTTTGATCCCAAACTATTAACATATGCTAGGGAGCTTGATAGACACTATATTCCGTCAGATACCCTAATGCCCACCCAATGGGGCCACCACATAAAGCATACGATGAAGAGGCCTCAAGGATGGCCTTGGATGCATCCAAGAATATAATAGAGTTTGTAAGAGGGGTGATTAAACGGTGAATTGTTGGGAGGAATATCTCAGAGAGGCTGTTAAAAGGCTCGAAAGAAGCCTGGATCTAGTTGGGGTAATACTCTTTGGATCGAGGGCTAGGGGGGACTGGCTCTCGTGGAGCGATTATGACTTACTTATAATAGGAGTATTTAGGGAGAGATATCTTGATAGGATCAAGAGTATACTAGATATTCTAGGCGATATCCCTATACATATAGAGCCACATCCATATACACTCGATGAGGCTATAAACATGCTTAAAAGGGGTAACCCAATAATAGTCCATGCCCTGGAAGGAGGTAGGATACTTATCTCGGGAAGAGGCCTAGAAAAACTATTAGAAACCTATTGGGAGCTCAAGAAAAGGGGATTAAAGATGACTGATACAACCGTCATAATGCCGCCAAGCAGTAAGCATATCAAGGAATAGTCTTAGTATGGTACATATCCTACTAAATTTGTTGTAGCCCATGACTATAGTTACTTACCTAAAGTGACTCCTTCATCACAATCCTATGCTCAAATGCAGCTTTCCACTCTATATATTCATTCAAATATATTTTCTATGGATTCTTCTCCCTATACAATTGTTATATTAAGGTCATACATAATCCCATTAAGGATTTGGGATATAGGGATAGATAACCTTCAATATCCAGATTTTCATATAAACCAAGGGAGAGAGCCCAATAAAAATATATATGACTATTGAATAGAGGGATGGCCAAGAAAAACCTAATTTTTAACTCTATAAGAAAAAGATATTATCTATTTATTATTGGTATTTAGCAAATCCATTTTAGTATATTACATCAGGTTAATTTAAAGATAGATAGATTGAGATATGATATATATGTGAGGAGTATACATCAAAATATATTATTCATAATCTTCTCTGGAATTTTATTCTCAGCTCTCTTCCTAACATATAATAATTTTAATGTAGAGATTGGTCCAATTACATCTGATAAACCTGTGTTAAGTATTGATCCAGAGCTATTTGAAGATTTTCAGAAGTACAAGTTATTTCTTGAGAACCCCCCATACGTCGAGATCATCAGACTTGTAGATACTGTTAATTTAAATATACCCTTTAGAATTGTAAACCGGGGGATCATCCCGTTATCCATTGAGAAGATGGATTATCGTGTACGTGTATATGGAAGGGCCGCCCTTGGTGGAGTAGTATATATAAGTGAAGAATTGCTTCCAAATAGAGACTTCCAATTTAATATAAGGCTTCACATACCTATACCTAAAGATGAGACATTTATAAATCAGGTGTTTTATTCAAATGGCTTCATAAATATATATCTAGAGGGAGTATCATACCTTAGGATAGGCGGTATACCCACGTTAAAACCGTTTGAATATAGTATTGATATAAGCCTCCCCAAGATGTTGAGGGCGTTCTACCAAGATGAGGATATAAGATTTCCAGATGGCGAGCTTATAGTTTTAGATATTAAATGGCTCTCCAATGGTGAGGGGATCAACTCGATCAGGCCGGGTCAAAGAGTCACTGTATCTATCACACTCACCTCAGTGGGGGATGACTTCGAGGGGACTATAAGGGTATATGTATATAAAGACTTGGTATTCTATCCAGATGAGATATATGCAGGGAGACAGTATAACCTCTTGATTAGTGAGGGAGAGATAAAGATATTGACATTAATTTTTGAGTCTCCCCCTGAATATGAGTTTAACCTCACAGGTTTCTACATAGTAATTGAACATCCAACTACTGGTGAGAGATGGATGATGCCCAACCAATATCCACCGAGGCTCAGGGCTGAGGATTAGAAAATATTCTATAAACAAAATTTATCAATCTCCTAAATTCATTTCTTACCCATTTATTGGATAATGAGAGTATGAGATAGAGTCCATATGCAATAGCTATATGAATTGCTATTGGTATTATATCTGGGAATATATCCTTAACTAGAAAGTTATATCCCCCAATATAATATAGGTATATAGTAGATGGAATCGAATATACTATGAAATAGAATATCTGACTTATATCTATCGATAGACCCTTATCATTGATGAACCTCTTATATAATATGATGTTATCGATCAAACTCTCAAGTAAAAATGCTGATATAAATATGTATGGGATATAGATTGCTCTATCGATAGCCAATAAGTATATTCCTATGGGAATTAATACGATTATAATATAGAGCATATACTTGAATTGGTTATATGAAACCTTAAAATATTCCGATGCCAATATATCATCAATTCCAATGTTTTTGACCTCTCTATCTAAGGTCTCCCCACCATGAACTATCCTGACTAGAGCTATCCTTACAACCTCCAGTATAACAAGTGTAATAGCTAGGGGAATCAAATAGGAATAACCAGTATATTTAGGATTAAATATAGATGTTATAGGTCTATGCATAA
>DQVL01000040.1 GCA_015661745.1 Thermoprotei archaeon
TAAAATATTTGAGGATCCAAAGTTATATAACCTATTAATAAATTTTGATGCATATATATCCATAAACTATATTGACTTAGAGAGCCTAGAACAATATATGGACCGCCCGAGGGATATAATTGATATAGTCGTTGATAGAGTCAACAAGTATCTCTCGGATGTATCCAAAGATATAGATTATCAATATGATTTATTATACAATTCATTGAAGTCCGTTGAGGAGGGTGGGCAAGAGACCTTCATATACACAAGAGGGGATATGATATACATTAGGAATGATATATTGAAGATACTCTTATCTATGGGTGGTCTTGTTGTCAACTTCATAACTGGGAATGCAAGTATATTTATACTCTTATATATTCCAATCGGTATATTCCTGATACATGCCTTACGGAGAATTAGAAACCTATTTTACCATGATGTATATAAAAATTTAATTATTAGAGGATTTCATGGGAAAAATATAGAATTATATATATTGACTGCATTAACTATAATCCTTTTTATTAGCGTCATAACAACAAATCTTATTCTACATTATATATTCTCAATTGGATCAACATACATTATTTACATAACATTATCAACTATGGCTTCATTCATAATATCATATATATTAATTGGATATGTGGGGACACCTACTAGGAAAATATCAAGTCTCTTAACAATACTAACCATATTATTCATCCTGGCCGGATCAATAAGATTAAATCCACTCCTTCTATACTATGGCTTCTCATTCCTACTTATACCGATGGCATTTATATATTCACTCTCCCCTATATACGCGTTATTCCTACCATTCATACTATACCAGTTATTTATATATTTCATATCAATCTTAGAGTCACGCTTCACCAGATACATCTATATGTTTAGGTCGTTGAAGAGTGTTAATATAGTGATATATTCAGGGCTATATACCCTATCTATCCTTATATTCATTATCCAATCACCCTTCGAATATATATATGAGGTTATGATCCAAGATAAGAGATATACATCTGCAATTGGGTTTGATAAGATATCGGAGATTAATATCCTAGATATTTTCATGGATCTACATTATCCACTTATACTCGTAATATCTGTTTCTACATTGACTATATCAATCTTCTTAGTCTCTAAAGATTCATACAATCTAATTAAATACTCTAGATTAAGAGGTTTAGATAGAGGATATATAAATAGAATATTGTCAATATCTACACTAATAACAATATTATATACAACGATGTTTACATTCATCTCCTTCCTCATAATAACTATATATCTCGATGCACAGATAGGAATAAATTATTCAGCATTTAAAGCTAAAATAGAATATGATCCAGATACTGGATTGCCAAGGCTATCTATCAAGGATATATATCAAGTTAGGCATTTATGGGAGGTGATTATAAGATGGTTTATGGAGATATTGAGTCTATAGTTGATATACACGATGTTTTCGTATCTTATGAAACCGCTAGTGGGAAGGTGATGGCTTTAAGAGGAGTAGATCTAAAGATTGGGGTAGGTGATAGAGTTATAGTTAGTGGTCCAAGCGGCTCAGGAAAAACGACACTACTCAAACTTATCCTAGGTGAAGTTAAGCCGGTAGCTGGTAGGGTAAAAGTATTTGGACTTGATCCAAGCATGGAAGAAAATCTCTCTAGGATAAGGAGTCAAATTGGATATTGCTCCCAAGAAGGATACTTAATCAATAAATTGACTGTTATGGAGAATATAGATTTGTATTTGAATGGACGAGGAATAGACTTATCTAGTGATGAGATTATGCATCTGGCGAATACCCTAAATATAGATAATGTATTAGATAAACTCCCGACCCAGTTAAGCGGGGGTGAGCTTAAAAGGGCTGAACTCCTTATGATCCTACTTGATAAGCCTAAACTTCTACTCCTTGATGAACCAACTGCTATGTTGGATACAGAGAATGTAGAGCGTGTCATATCCCTCCTTAAGGAGTTTGACGGCTTATCAATGGCTATAGCTACTCATGACAGGAGATTATATAGTGTAGGTAATAGACTGGTTGAGTTGGTGGGTGGCGAGGTCGTGAGGATAGAAAATATATAATCTATTTGATATAGAGATATAGGAAATATGCTGTAGCTAGATATCCTAGTGATGCGGCTAACTCAAAGTATTTGAATATGACTACACCGCCAAATCTAAGGTATAACCCAGCTAATAAGAATATTATCGTTGATAGGGAGAAGATCAGTGAGTCAAATCTATATCTATATCTACTGTAGAACCTTAATGGGAAGTATATTGAGATTATTGAAGAAGGAACTGTAATTAAAATCCTGGTATATCTAACTGTAGAAGGATATGCCAACCCAGTTATTATAGGTGATTCGAGGAAGAACTCAAAGATGGGTGAGGTATATACCATTGATATGAAGACGATATCTACTGCTAATGTATAGATTATAAAATATAGTATAATCCTCCTACTCAATCCTGTATAGAGGAGGAGACATGCTATAGCGATTAAAAATGGGGTGTTTGCAGATAGGAAGTAGTAGGTTCTATAGAGAGTTATATCCCACCTACCCATGATAGAAACGATGACTTGTATAATGATTAGTATGAGGATTACTACTACCCCAAACCCAAATATGTAGAGACCTAGATTAGAGGATGTCCAAGCCCTATAAAAAAGGATTAATGCAGACACAGTTAAAACTGTTAAAATAATAAATTCAATAAATGGGGCTGCCGGGACTATATCGGAATACCATATCGATTGAAATAGATCGTTATTCAAATATGACCCTCAAAAATATAATATCTCGAATTTAAATTTTAAAAATTTTTGTTTTAACTGACCATTATAAGTTGGATATATAACTTATTAAATTCCTATTCTCTATTTCTTATACATGTATCATTGTATATCCAGTATATCCAACTGATATTGAGATGGTATGTAGCCAGGAGAGATCAGATTGTGGGTTAGGGGGATGATGAGATATACTTATATTAATTGGATTGAGGTTGTATTATCGATAAAATTATTTATCTCCAAATCGATCTAAAGCCTTATTCAACATCTTCAAAACCTCATATATCATAAGTCTAGTCTCCTTAGACTCCTTAACCAATGTATCGAGTATCATAGTTAA